>JAKAZX010000266.1 GCA_021826485.1 Pseudomonadota bacterium
AGATCAGGTCCGCCAGTTCCGCCACCGTCGGCGCGCGGCGGGTCACGGTGCGCAAATCCGCCGGCGCCACCCGGCCGGCATCCGCGGTCTGCACCAGGAACCCGCCGGCGACGCTGCGCAGGCTGCGCCCGGCCGCGGCCGGGTCGGGCAGGCCGCCGGTCAGCAGCAGGCGCAGGTTCTTCTTGCGCGCCAGCACCGCCATCGCCGCCGGGTCGGCGTCGGGCGCCACGATGACCTCGGTGAAGATCGCCGCGATCCGCTCCGCCGTCGCCGCGTCCAACGGGCGGTTCAGCGCCACGATGCCGCCGAAGGCGGAAACCGGGTCGCAGCGCAGCGCCGCCTGCCATGCATCCGCCGGCGACGGCGCTACCGCGACGCCGCACGGGTTGGCGTGCTTGACGATCACCACCGCAGGCTCGGCGAACTCGGCGACGCAGGCGAGCGCCGCATCGGTGTCGGCGAGGTTGTTGAACGACAGTTCCTTGCCCTGCACCTGCCGCGCCGTCGCCAGCCCCGGCCCCGTGCCGGCGGCGTAGAAGGCGGCAAGCTGGTGCGGGTTCTCGCCATAGCGCAGGGTCTGCCGCAGCGTCGCGGACAGCGTCAGGCGGGGCGGGAAGGTCTGCCCCTCCTGCCCGGCGAACCAGTCGGCGATGGCGGCATCGTAGGCGGCGGTGCGGGCATAGGCGGCGGCGGCAAGGCGGCGGCGCAGCGTCAGGCGCGTCCCGCCCTCTCCGGCCAGGGCCGCGATCACCTCCTCGTACTGCGCGGGGTCGGTCAGCACCGCGACGAAATCGTGGTTCTTGGCGGCGGCGCGGATCAGCGCCGGGCCGCCGATGTCGATCTGCTCCACCGCGTCGGCGAAGGCGGCGCCGGCGGCGACCGTCGCCTCGAACGGATAGAGATTGACCGCCACGAGGTCGATCGGCGCGATGTGATGGGCCGCCATCTGCGCGACATGCCCCGGCAGGTCGCGCCGGCCGAGGATGCCGCCGTGGATCTGCGGCACCAGCGTCTTCACCCGCCCGTCGAGAATCTCCGGGAAGCCGGTGTGGTCGGCCACCTCGGTCACCGGAAGCCCGGCGTCCCGCAAGGCGCGGGCGGAGCCGCCGGTGGACAGGAGTTCGGCGCCCTGCGCGGCGAGCGCGCGGGCGAGCGGCAGCAGCCCGGCCTTGTCGGACACGGACAGCAGGGCGCGGCGGATCGGCAGCAGGTCGGTCATGGCGCGGCCAATAGCAGGTCGGCGGTGCGCGCGACCACCCGCGCCTCGTCATAGAGGTCCAGCGCCCGCGCCCGTCCCGCCGCCCCCATGCGGGCGCGCAGCCCGCCATCGCCCGCCAGCCGCGCCAGCGCAGCCGCCAGCGGCGCCGCCTGCGCGGGCGGCACCAGCAGGCCGGTGACGCCATCCTGCACCTGCTCCCGCGGGCCGCGGATATCGGTCGCCACCACCGGCAGCCCGCACAGCATCGCCTCGATCACCGACATCGGCAGGCCCTCGAAATGGCTGGGCAGGGCGAAGATGTCGGCCGCCGCCAGCAGCGCCGCCACATCCTCCCGGTAGCCGAGCCGGCGCAGGCGGGCACCGAGGCCGGCGGCGGCGAAGCAGGGTTCCAGGTCGGCGCCGTGGTCGCTCGCCAGCCGCTCCCCCACCACCCACAGCTCGGCATCCACCTCCCGCATCGCCGCCAGCAGTTCCGGATAGCCCTTGTGACGCACGAGGCGGGAGACGGCGATCACCACCACCCGCCCCTCGGCCACGCCGAGTGCTGCGCGGATGCGCGCGCGCGCCGCCGGATCGGGACGGAAGCGGGCCGGGTCGCGGCCATTGCCGACGGCGTGCGGCGCCCGGTGCAGGCCGAGGCGGCGGGCATCCCCGGCCTCCTCGGTCGAGACGGTCAGGAACACGTCGGTCAGCCTCCCGGCGAGCCATTCCATCGCCAGCGACGCCGCCCGCCGCGGCCAGGGCGCCGGCTGGTTGAACAGGAAGCCGTGGCCGGTATAGGCGACGCGCGGCACCCCCGCCGCCCGCGCCGCGAGCCGCGCGAGGAAGCCGCTGATCGGCATGTGGGCATGCACGAGGTCCGGCCGCTCGGCGCGGAACAGCCGCCACAGAGCGATGAAGGCGCGCAGTTGCGCGCGCGGCGACAGACTGCGCGCCAGCGGCAGCGCGACGATGCGGAATCCCTCCGCCCGCGCCACGTCCAGCAGCGCGCCCTCGGCGGCCACCCCCACCACCTCATGCCCGCGCGCCCGCAGCCCGCGCATCAGCGGCAGCAGGAAGTGCCGAAGCGAGAAATCGACATTGGTGACCTCGATGATCTTCACGGCCGGCGGCATATCGTCCGGACCGCCGCTCTGCTAGGGTTTCGGCATGTCCACCTCGACGCGCGCCCAGATCGTGCTGGTCAACGCGGCCCACGGTCTGACCCATTACAGCCTGCTGATCCTGCCGACCGCAGTGCTGAGCATGGCCGCCCCCGGCGGCGCGTTCGGCGCGGATTACGGGCGCATCCTGGCGCTCGCGACCGGCATGTTCCTCTGCTACGGGCTGTTTTCCTTGCCGCAGGGCTGGCTTGCCGCGCGCATCGGGCGGCGGGCGCTGATGGCGGTGTTCTTCTTCGGCGCCGCGGCCGCCCTGGCGGCGACCGGCGCGGCGGCGACCCCGCTGATGCTGGCGCTCGCGCTGGCCGCCTCGGGCGCGTTCGTGGCGATCTACCACCCGGTCGGCACCGCCCTGCTGATCGAGGCGGCAGCCGACCGCCCGGGCCGCGCCATCGGCATCAACGGCGTGTGCGGCAATGTCGGGGTGGCGCTGGCGCCGGTCATCACCGCCTTCCTCGCGGTGCAGGCAAGCTGGCGGGCCGGGTTCCTGGTGCCGGCGGGGGCGCTGTTCCTGCTCGGCTTCGCCTGGCTGCGCGTGCCCAGCGTGGACGCGGTGGCGCGGCGCGCCCAGGCCACCTTCCCGCCGATCCCGCGCCATCTGGTGCGCCGCGCGGTGATCGTGCTGCTGCTGATCGCGGTCGCCTCCGGCGTGGTGTTCAACGCCTTCACCGTGCTGATCCCGAAGCTGATGCAGGAGCGTCTGGGCCACAGCCCGGCCCTGCTGCCGCTGGCCGGGGCGGCGGCGACGGTCGCGACGCTGTGCGGCGCGGTCAGCCAGCTTACCGTCGGGCGGATGATCGACCGGATGACGCTCCGGCGCGTGTTCCTGCCGATGGCGGTGGCGCTGGTGCCGAGCCTGCTGCTGCTCGCCGTCGCCCCCGGCTGGGCTGCGGTGCCGGTCGCCGGGCTGGTGGCGGCCACCGTGTTCGGGCAGGTGACGGTGAACGAGACGATGGCGGCGCGCTACATCGCCCCCGCGCTGCGGGTGCGGCTGTATTCGGTGCGCTTCTTCTTCGGCTTCCTCGGCGCCGCCGCGGCGCCGCCGCTGGTCGGGCTGCTGGATGACCGCACCGGCAGCCTCGCCGCCTCGCTGCTGGTGCTGGCCGGCTGCTCCACCCTCACGCTCGGCTGCGCGCTGTTCTTCCCCGACCGGCCGGAGGAGCTGCGGCCGGAACTCTGGGCCGCCGGAGCGATTCCCGCCGAATGAAACGCCGCACCCTGCTGGCCACCCTGCTGCTGGCCGCCGCCGGCCCCGCCCCGGCTGCCCTGTCGCCGCAGGATCAGGCCGATCTGGTCCGCATCCGCGACTACCTGAACGCCATCCACACGCTGAAGGCGCGCTTCCTTCAGGTGGCGCCGGACGGCTCGACCAGCCAGGGCACTGCCTGGCTGCAACGGCCGGGGCGGATGCGGTTCCAGTACGACCCGCCCAGCCCGCTGCTGCTGGTGGCCGGGCACGGGCTGGTCGTCTATTACGACCGCGAGCTGCGGCAGGTCACCAACATCCCGCTCGGCGCCACGCCGCTCGGCCTGCTGCTGCGCGCCGACATCACATTGTCGGGCGACGTGACCGTGACGGGCTTCCAGCGCGAGCCGGGGCTGATCCAGGCGACGCTGGTGCGCACCGCATCGCCCGGCGACGGCAGCCTGACGCTGGTGTTCGCCGACCAGCCGCTGGCCCTGCGGCAATGGACCGTGCTGGACGGCCAGCGGCGCGAAACGCGGGTGACGCTCTATGACGTGGAACTTGGCGGCAGCTTCGACCAGGACATGTTCACGCTGGTCGATCCCAAGGATTTTCCCGGCCAGGACAAATACTTCCACTGAGCGGCGGGCACTGAGCGGCCGGGGCCGCGATGCGGCCACGCCTGGGTTGCATGCTGCGCCGCAAAAACCCCTTCATCATTCTGCCACGATGCGGCAGAATGCTGCACGTCATGAAGCCGCTGGTCGGGATCAGTTGCTGCACCAAGCTGTTCGGCGCCTACGGGATGCCGAACCACGCCGCGTCCGACACCTATGTCCGCGCGACCGATCTCGTGGTGCGCGCGGTGCCGGTGCTGCTGCCCGCCAACGGGGAAGCGGCCGACCTGGCAACGCTGGTGGCGCGGCTCGACGGCCTGATCCTCACCGGCAGCCGCTCCAACGTGCAGCCGTCGCTGTATGGCGGCCCGCCGCATCCTGACGGCACGCCGGAAGATGCGCGGCGTGATGCGCTGACCCTGCCGATGATCCGCGCCGCCATCGCCGCCGGCCTGCCGCTGCTGGCGATCTGCCGCGGCATGCAGGAGCTGAACGTGGCGCTGGGCGGCTCGCTGCACCAGCGGCTGCAGGACCTGCCGGGCCGCATCGACCACTCCACCCCGATCGTGCCGCTGGCGCGGATGCGCACCGCCAAGGCGCATGCGGTGCGCGTGATGGCTGGAAGCTGGCTGCACCGCATCGCCGGCGCGCGCGAAATCGCGGTCAATTCCCTGCACAACCAGGGCATCGACCGGCTGGCGCCGGGCCTGGTCGTCGAAGGCACTGCGCCGGACGGCACGATCGAGGCGGTGCGCGTCGCGAACGCCCCGGGCTTCGCCGTCGGCGTGCAATGGCACCCGGAATACGACCACGACAGCGACGCCATCTCCCGCCGCATCCTGGAGTCGTTCGGCGACGCGGTGGCGGAGCGGTGCAATCCCGCCGCCCGCGCCGCGGCGGACTGATGGCAGGCGGCTGCCGCAGCCCGAGCGTGACAGCCCGACCCGGCCGCATTAGTCTGATGCCTAGCTAACGGGCACGGCCATGAAGACGGTCAACATCCATCAGGCCAAGACGACGCTGTCCGCCCTGCTCGCGCTGGTGGAGCAGGGGGAGGAAGTGGTGATCGCGCGCAATGGCGCGCCGGTCGCCCGCCTGATCCGCCATGCGCCCGCCGGGCCCCGCGAGCGCGGCGCCTGGCGCGACCTGCCCGGCTGGGCCGGGTTCCGCTATGATCCCGTGGCCTTCGCGCCGATGACCGAACAGGAGATGGCGGACGAAGGCTGGCCGTGACCCGGCCGATGCTGGCGGATGCCTGCGCCCTGGTCGCCTTCTTCGGCGATGACGGCGCCAGCATGACGCCGTCCGGCATCACGGCGATGGCAGGCGAGGTCGCGGTGTCGCCGATCACCGTCTGGAAACTGACCCGAAAATCGGCATTGGGCAAACTGCCGCCGCTGCCGACCGCCGACGGCAGCTTCGCCGGATGGCTTGCCCGGCGCGGCTTGCTGCTGCAACCGCTCACCTGGGCCGACACAGAACGCGCCAACGCCCTGCCGCCGATCCATAAGGACCCGATGGACCGCATGCTGATTGCCCAGGCGATCCATGCCGGACTCACGGTCATCACCGACGACCGGCTGTTTCCCCAGTACGGCGTCGCGACGGTCTGGTAGCGGCGCCACCCAGTCCAGCACGATTCTTGCTTGCCAAGTGACGCCGCTCGCGCTGCACTGCAGCAGGGCGGCGGCGGCCGCCCCTGCGCCTCGTGCAAGGACCGCCA
>JAKAZX010000267.1 GCA_021826485.1 Pseudomonadota bacterium
ACGCCGGCAACGGCGCCCGCCTGCGTCTCGATCGCCGCGACCGTTGCGCCGCAGCGCAGCCGCACGCCGCGCGCGGCAGCGAGCGTTGCGAGCGCCTGTGCAAGACGCTGCATCCCGCCTTCGACCAGCCAGACGCCGTCCTGCTCGACATGCGCGATCAGCATCAGCGTCGCCGGCGCCAGGAACGGCGATGATCCCGCATAGGTGGCGTAGCGCCCGAACAACTGGCGCAGCCGCGCATCGGCGAAATAGCTGCCGAGGGCCGACCAGAGCGTGACGAACGGCGCGATCCGCCACAGCGCGCCGGCGCCGCGCAGGCCGGCGCCGCGCACGAGTGAGAGCGGCGACGGCGCGGGGGCGCGGACGAAGCCGTGCTCCAGCGTCCGCCAGATGTCGCGCGCGCGGGCGCAGAAGGCGCGGAAGCCGCGCGCCGCGGCGGCCCCGGCAAAGGCACCGATCGCCGCCTCGCTGCGCGCGACATCGGCGAACAGGTCCAGCCGTTCGCGCTCGCTCCAGGCATGCCGGGCCAGGATCTCGGCGCGGCGCAGGGACAGGTGGTCCGCGAGCGAGGTGCCGGCGTCGGCGAACAGCTCCTCGAACACCGCGCGCAGGGTGAAGACGGTGGGGCCGGAGTCGATCGGCTGGCCGCCGGCGGTGACGCTGCGCAGCTTCCCGCCGGGAACCGGCCTGCGCTCCAGCAGCGTCACCGCGAGGCCCTGGCGCGCCAGGTCCAGCGCGGCCGCCAGGCCGCCGATGCCGGCCCCGATGACGACGACCTGCGGCGTGTGACGCATGGGGCAAGTTCCCCCTTGACTCGTCTGTCAGATAATTGTGACAGTCAGGATTGACAACACAAACTTACAGTCAGCCGGGAGGATCGCATGGAGCCGATGGCACGGATCGAGCGCTCGCTGGCCGGCGCGCTGGCCCGCGCCGCTGAACCCGGCTGCCCGCCGCGGCTGGCCGGCGCGATGCGCCATGCGGTGTTCCCGCGCGGCGCCCGCATCCGCCCCCGCCTGTGCCTGGCCGTCGCCGCCGCGTGCGGGGAGGATGCGCCCGACCTCACCGATGCCGCCGCCGCCGCGATCGAGCTGCTGCACTGCGCCTCCCTGGTGCATGACGACCTGCCCTGTTTCGACGACGCGGCGACGCGCCGCGGCCGGCCGTCGGTGCATGCGGCGTTCGGCGCGCCGCTGGCGGTGCTGGCGGGCGACGCGCTGATCGTGCTCGCCTTCCAGGCGCTGGCGGGATGCGCCGGCCAGGCGCCGGAACGACTGCCGGCGCTGCTGCGCGCGGTGGGCGGGGCGGTCGGCGTGCCGTGCGGGATCGCCGCCGGCCAGGCCTGGGAATGCGAGCCGGGGGCCGACCTCGCGCAGTACCAGCAGCAGAAGACCGGCGCGCTGTTCGCCGCCGCGACCGTGTGCGGGGCCGCCGCGGCCGGGGGCGAGGCGGAGCGGTGGCGGCTGCTCGGGGAGCGGCTGGGCGAGGCGTATCAGGTGGCGGACGACATCCGCGACGCGGCGTGCGGGAGCGAGGAGATCGGCAAGCCGGTCGGCCGCGACGCGGCGCTGGGCCGGCCGAGCGCGGTGCGCAGCCTTGGCCTTGCCGGCGCGATCGACCGGCTGGAGGCGCTGGCGGAGGATGCCGTCGCGGCGGTGCCGCCCTGTGCCGGCAGCGCCGGCCTGCGCGCCCATATCCTGAGCGAGACGCGCCGCCTGTTGCCGCAATCGCTCGCCCGCCACGCCGCCTGAGGTGTCCGCGCGTGGCGCGCCCGCCCTGGCGTTGCCGGGCCTTGCCGAGCGGCTGCGCGACTGGCGGGACGCCGTGCAGGCCAGCGCGCGGTTCCGCCGCTGGGCGGCGGGGTTTCCGCTGACCCGGCCGATCGCCCGCCGCCGCGCCCGTGCCGTGTTCGATCTCGCCGCCGGCTTCGTCTACTCCCAGGTGCTCGCCGCCTCCGTGGAGCTGCGGCTGTTCGCGCTGCTGGCGGCCGGGCCGCTGAGCGCCGACGAGCTTGCCGCGCGGCGCGACCTGCCGCCCGAGGCGGCGGCCCGGCTGCTCGCCGCCGCCGCCGCCTTGCGGCTGGTGGCGCCGCGGGATGGCGGCCGGTTCGGGCTGGGGCCGCTCGGCGCGGCGCTGGTGGACAACAAGGCGGTGACCGAAATGGTGCGCCACCACGCCATGCTCTACGCCGACCTGGCCGATCCGCTGGCGCTGCTGCGCGGCGATCGCAGCGAAACGAGGCTGCGGCGCTTCTGGGCCTATGCCCGCGCCGGCGACCCCGCGGCGCTGCCGGAGGGTGCGGTTGCGGACTACTCGGAGCTGATGGCTGCCTCCCAGCCGATGGTGGCCGCCGAGGTGCTGGACGCCTACGACGTCGGCCGCCATCGCTGCCTGCTCGACATCGGCGGCGGGGAGGGCGCGTTCCTGTGCGCCGCCGCCGAGCGCGCGCCGCGGCTGCACGGGATGCTGTTCGACCTGCCGGCCGTGGCCGCGCGGGCCGGCGCGCGATTCGCGGCGGCCGGCCTGTCCGGGCGGATGACCGCGCATGGCGGCGACTTCACCCGCGACGCCCTGCCCCGCGGCGCTGACCTCGCGGCGCTGGTGCGGGTGGTGCACGACCATGACGACGCCGCGGCGCTGGCGATCCTGCGGGCGGCGCGCGCCGCCCTGCCGCCGCACGGCGTGCTGCTGCTGGCCGAGCCGATGGCGGATGCGCCCGGCGCCGGGCGGGTGGGCGATGCGTATTTCGGCTTCTACCTGCTGGCGATGGGGCAGGGCCGGCCGCGCACCGCGGCGCGGCTCGCTGCGCTGCTGCGCGAAGCGGGTTTTGCCCGCGTGCGCCCGGCGCGCACGCGCATGCCGCTGATCGCCGGGCTGCTGATCGCCGATGGGCATTGACTCCGACGTAAATAGAGATTGACAGTTTACAGTGTCATTTTAGGATGACGCTCGGTGCCACCAGACAGCCGACGCGCCGACCGGGGAGGAGACCACAAGATGGACACCATCGCCGTCGTGCTGAACCGACCGGAGACGCTGCTGCTCAGCCGGCTGCCGCTCGACGAGCCGGGCGAGGGCGATGTGGTGGTCGATGTCGCCTGGAGCGGCATCAGCACCGGCACCGAGCGCCTGCTGTGGAGCGGCCGGATGCCGCCGTTCCCGGGCATGGGCTACCCGCTGGTTCCCGGCTACGAGTCGGTCGGCCGCGTGGCGGCGGCCGGCGCACGCTCCGGCGCGGCGGTGGGCGACCACGTGTTCGTCGCCGGGGCGCGCTGCTTCGGCCCCGTGCGCGGCCTGTTCGGCGGCGCCGCGGCGCGGCTGGTGGTGCCGGGCAGCCGGGCGCTGCCGATCGATGCCGCGCTCGGCGAGCGTGGCGTGCTGCTGGCGCTGGCCGCCACCGCCTGCCACGCCATCGCCGGCGGCGGCCCACCCGACCTGATCGTGGGCCACGGCACGCTGGGCCGCCTGCTGGCGCGGCTGGCGGTGCTCGCCGGCGGCGGCGACCCGCCGGTGGTCTGGGAAAGCAACCCGGCGCGCCGCGACGGCGCCCGCGGCTATGCGGTGCTCGCGCCCGAGGCGGACACGCGCACGGATTATCGCAGCATCTACGACGTGAGCGGCGACGCCGCGTTGCTCGATGCGCTGATCGCCCGCCTCGGCCCGGGCGGGGAGCTGGTGCTGGCGGGCTTCTACAGCGAGCGTCTCGGCTTTTCCTTTCCCCCCGCCTTCATGCGCGAAGCGCGGCTGCGCATCGCCGCCCAGTGGCAGGAGGCCGATCTGCTGCGCGCGCGCGACCTTGCCCAGCAAGGGGCGCTGTCGCTTGACGGGCTGATCACGCATCGCCGGGACGCGGGGGCAGCGGCGGAAGCCTACAGCACCGCGTTCGGCGACCCCGCGTGCCTGAAAATGATCCTCGACTGGAGGGCTTGTGCATGATGCAGGACGCGCCGTCGGCCGCTACCCAGGTCATCGCGATCTACGGCAAGGGCGGCATCGGCAAGAGCTTCACGCTCGCCAACCTCAGTTACATGATGGCGCAGCAGGGTCGGCGCGTGCTGCTGATCGGCTGCGACCCGAAAAGCGACACCACGTCGCTGCTGTTCGGCGGCCGGAGCTGTCCGACGATCATCGAAACCTCGTCGCGCAAGAAAGCGGCCGGCGAGCAGGTGAAGATCGGCGATGTCTGCTTCAAGCGCGACGGCGTCTACGCGATGGAGCTGGGCGGCCCCGAAGTCGGCCGCGGCTGCGGCGGGCGCGGCATCATCCACGGCTTCGAGCTGCTGGAGAAGCTGGGCTTCCATGACTGGGGCTTCGACTACGTGCTGCTCGACTTCCTCGGCGACGTGGTGTGCGGCGGCTTCGGCCTGCCGATCGCGCGCGACATGTGCCAGAAGGTCATCGTCGTCGGCTCCAACGATCTGCAATCGCTGTATGTCGCCAACAACGTTTGCTCGGCGGTGGACTATTTCCGCCGGCTCGGCGGCAATGTCGGCGTGGCCGGCATGGTCATCAACAAGGACGACGGCACCGGCGAGGCGCAGGCCTTCGCGCAGGCGGCGGGCATCCCGGTGCTGGCGGCAATTCCCGCGCACGAGGACATCCGCCGCAAGAGTGCGAACTACGAGATCGTCGGCCTGCCCGGCGGACGCTGGGCGCCGCTGTTCGAGGCGCTGGCCGAGCAGGTCGCGATCGCCCCGCCGGTGCGTCCCACGCCGCTGAACCAGGAAGCCCTGCTGGGCCTGTTCGCGGGCGATGCGGTCGGCCGCAACGTGGTGCTGCAACCGGCGACGGAGGAGGACATGTGCGCGGCCCGCGTCCTGGTCCGCCCGTCGCTCGAAGTCATCTATGAGGGCGCCTGACATGGACGGCGGCACCGGCGCATCCGGCTGTCATGGCGGACGCGAGACGCTGATCGGCGCCGCCCGCGCCGCCGGCAAGGGCGAGCATCTCGATCGGCTGCTGGCCGACTATCCGCGCGGGCCGCACGACCAGCCGCAATCCATGTGCCCCGCCTTCGGCTCGCTCCGCGTCGGTCTGCGCATGCGGCGCACGGCGATGATCCTGTCCGGTTCCGCATGCTGCGTGTACGGCCTGACCTTCACCGCGCATTTCTACGGCGCGCGCCGCAGCGTCGGCTACGTGCCGTTCAATTCCGAGTCGCTGGTGCGCGGCCAGTTGTTCGAGGATATTCGTGATGCGGTGCAGGCGACCGCGCGGCCGGAGGACTACGACGTCGTCGTGGTCATCAATCTTTGCGTTCCCACCGCCTCTGGCGTGCCGCTGGACCGG
Organism: Pseudomonadota bacterium; assembly: GCA_021826485.1. Lineage (GTDB taxonomy): Bacteria > Pseudomonadota > Alphaproteobacteria > Acetobacterales > Acetobacteraceae > JAFKFJ01. Next base: position 5,290 of record JAKAZX010000267.1, read on the forward strand.
CTGCCGCGGCAGATCGACGGCGTGCGCGTTATCGGCATCGACGTGCCCGGCTTCGGCGTGCCGACCCATGCCGAGGCGAAGGACGTGCTGGCCGGCGCGATGCTGCGCTATGCGCGGCTGGAGGCCGAGGCCGGACCCGTTTCCCGCCCGCGCGCCCCGCGCGCCGAGCTGCCGGCGGTCACGCTGATCGGGGAGATGTTCCCGGCCGATCCGGTCGGCATCGCGGCCCTGCTCGCGCCGATGGGGCTTGCGGTCGGCGCGCAGGTGCCGACGCGCGAATGGCGCGACCTGTATGCCGCGCTCGACTGCCGCGTCGCCGCCGCGATCCATCCATTCTACACCGCCGCAGTGCGCGAGTTCGGCGCCGCCGGCCGCCCGGTGGTCGGCTCCGCGCCGGTCGGCGTGGAAGGTACTGCCGCATGGCTGGACGCGATCGGCGCCGCCGCCGGTATCGCGCCGGCCGCAATCGACGCGACCAAGGCGCGCGCGCTGCCCGCGATCGCCGGCGCACTCGCCGCCAACCGGATCGACGCGCGCATCACCCTCTCCGGCTATGAAGGATCGGAACTGCTGGTCGCCCGGCTGCTGATCGAGGCGGGCGCCGAAGTGCCCT
>JAKAZX010000005.1 GCA_021826485.1 Pseudomonadota bacterium
CGCTGGCAGAGGCCGGGCGGGTCGTGTCCGCCGACACGCGCAACGCCGGCACCATGGCGGCGGCGCTGGACGCCGGGGCGCGCATCATCAACGACGTCTCCGCCCTGACGCACGACCCGGACGCCGCCGGGCTGATCGCCGCACGCCGCTGCCCGGTGGTGCTGATGCACATGCGCGGCACGCCTGCGACCATGTCGGGGCTGGCCGAATACGGCGACGTGGCGGCCGATGTGGCGGGCGAGTTGGCGGCGCGGGTGGCGGCGGCGGAGCGGGCCGGCATCCGCCGTGACGCGATCGCCCTCGATCCGGGGATCGGCTTCGCCAAGCGGGCGGCGCACAGCATCGCCCTGCTGTCGGCGCTGCCGCTGCTGCTGGGCCTGCGCTGCCGCATCCTGGTCGGCGTGTCGCGCAAAGGATTCATCGGCACCCTGGCCGGCCCGGCGCCGCCGACGGCGCGGCTGGGCGGCTCGCTGGCGGCGGCGCTGGCGGCGCTGTCCTGCGGCGCCACCATCCTGCGCGTTCACGATGTGGCGGAAACCGTCCAGGCGGTGCGAATCTGGCACGCCATCGCCTCGGCGTGAACCTGACGCGCAATTCACTGGCCGTAGACTTCGGAAACGTTCCATCTCCCGCCAGCCATCCACGGTTTCAAGAATGACAACAAAACGACATCTGTTCGGCACCGACGGCATCCGCGGCACCGCCAATGCCGATCCGATGACTGCGGAAACCGCGCTGCGGCTGGGCCAGGCGGCCGGGCTCCTGTTCACCCGCGGCGCCCATCGCCATCGCGTGCTGATCGGCAAGGACACCAGGCTGTCCGGCTACATGCTGGAGCCGGCGCTGACCGCCGGCTTCATCGGCGCCGGGATGGACGTGGTGCTGGTCGGGCCGCTGCCGACGCCGGCCATCGCGATGCTGACGCGCAGCCTGCGCGCCGATCTCGGCGTGATGCTCTCGGCCAGCCACAACCCCTATCAGGACAACGGCATCAAGCTGTTCGGCCCGGACGGCTTCAAGCTGTCGGACGCGACGGAGGCGGAGATCGAGGCGCTGATGGCCTCCGACCTCTCGGGCAAGCTGGCGGCGCCGGGCAAGCTCGGCCGGGCGGCGCGGCTGGAGGATGCGGCCGGCCGCTATATCGAGGCGGCCAAGGCATCCTTCCCGCGCGGGCTGCGGCTGGACGGCCTGCGCATCGTGGTCGATTGCGCGCACGGCGCCGCCTATCGCGTCGCGCCCACCGTGCTGTGGGAACTGGGGGCCGACGTGATCCCGCTGGGCGTCGCCCCGGACGGCTTCAACATCAACCGCGAGTGCGGGTCCACCGCGCCGGACGCGATGCGGGCCGAGGTGCGGCGGCAGGGCGCGCATCTGGGCCTCGCGCTCGACGGCGATGCCGACCGCCTGATCCTGTGCGACGAGACCGGCGCGGTGATCGACGGCGACCAGATCCTGGCGCTGATCGCCCGCACCTGGCGGGAGACCGGGCGGCTGGCGGGCGGCGCGGCGGTGGCCACCGTGATGTCGAATCTGGGGCTGGAGCGGTTCCTGGCCGGCCAGGGGATCACGCTGCACCGCACCCAGGTCGGCGACCGCTACGTGGCGGAGAAGATGCGCGCGATCGGCGCCAATGTCGGTGGCGAGCAGTCCGGCCACATGATCCTGTCCGACTATGCCACCACCGGCGACGGGCTGCTGGCGGCCTTGCAGGTGCTCGCCGTGCTGGTCGAGCAGGGAAAGCCGGCGAGCGAGGCGATGCGCCTGTTCGCCCCGCTGCCGCAACTGCTGCGCAGCGTGCGCTACCGCGGCGCCTCCCCGCTCGCATCCCCCGCCGTGCGCGCGGCGATCGCGGAGGCGGAGGCGAGCCTCGCCGGCGCCGGGCGGCTGGTGATCCGGCCGAGCGGCACCGAACCCGTGGTGCGGGTGATGGCCGAGGGCGAGGATGCGGCCCAGGTGGAGCGGCTGGTGGAGATGCTCTGCACCCGCATCGCCGAGGCGGCGGACGCCGCCTGATGCGCGGCCGGGTGCTGGTGGTCGCCGGGTCCGATTCCGGGGGCGGGGCCGGCATCCAGGCGGATATCCGCACCATCACGGCGCTCGGCGGCTATGCGATGACGGCGGTGACGGCGCTGACCGCGCAGGACACGCGCGGCGTGCATGGCGTGCTCCCGGTGCCGCCCGGCTTCGTTGCCCAACAGATGCGCGTGGTGCTCGACGATCTCGGGGCCGATGCGGTCAAGACCGGCATGCTCGGCGATGCCGCGCGGATCGAGGCGGTGGCGGAGGTGCTGGCGGCGCGGCCGGCCCGGCTGCCGCTGGTGCTCGACCCGGTGATGGTCGCCAAGGGTGGGACGGCGCTGCTGGCGGAGGCGGCACTGGCGGCGCTGACGCGGGATCTGCTGCCGCTGGCAACCCTGCTGACCCCCAATGCCCCCGAGGCGGCGGCGCTGGCCGGACTGCCGGTCCAGAGCACGGCGGACATGCAGCGGGCGGCAGACCGGCTGCGCCGGCTGGGCGTGCCGGCGGTGCTGCTGAAGGGCGGGCACCTACCGGGGGCGGAGGTCGCGGACCTGCTGGCGACCGGGCAGGGGGAAACATGGCTGCGCGCGCCGCGCATCGCGACGCGCCATACCCACGGCACCGGCTGCACGCTGGCCAGCGCGATCGCCGCCGGCCTCGCCCAGGCGATGGCGCTGGAGGCGGCGGTGCGCCGTGCCCATGCCTATGTTCAGGCGGCCATCACCGCCGCGCCGGGCTTCGGCGCCGGCCACGGGCCGCTCGGCCTCGGCGTCACGGCGTGCGGCAGCACCACGGCCACAGCGGCAGCAGCACCGCGAGCATGAGCACGCCGACCGCCGCCGCGGCGAGCATCAGCAGCACCCGCCGTTCCTGCGCATGCAGCGACGGGTCGCGGTCCTGTCGGGTCTGCCGCATGGGATGCCCCCGCAGTTGCGCGATGCAGGATGGCGGGCGAAGGTGAACCGGCGGTTGCCACGCCGCCGCCAACAGGGAGGACGCCATGCTCATCGGGCTCGACCCGCTGCTGACCGCCGATCTGCTGCACACGCTCGCCGCGATGGGACACGGCGATACGATCGTGCTGGTCGATGCCAACTATCCCGCCACGCGCGGCCGGCGGCTGCATGAGCTGGCCGGCGCGGACATCGTGCGCTCCCTGCGCGCCGTGCTGTCGCTGCTGCCGCTCGACAGCTTCGTGCCGGAACCCGCATTCGTGATGCAGGTGGTGGGCGACCCGACGGCCGAGCCGCCGGTGTTCGCGGAAATGAACAAGGCGCTGGCCGATCATGGCCACCGGAAAGCGGCGACGATGGAACGGCACGCCTTCTACGCCGCGGCCGAGCAGGCGTACGCGATCGTGCGTACCGGTGAGCGCCGGTTCTACGGCAACATCCTGCTCACCAAGGGTGTGATCCCGCCGGAGAACACATGAACGCCACGACCCGTTTCGTCCCGCACGGCCCGCTCGGCATGGGCGGTGCGCCGCTCGGCAACCTGTTCGCGCGCATTCCCGACGAGACCGCCGCGGCCGCGATCGCCGCGGCCTGGGATGCCGATATCCGGCATTTCGACACCGCCCCGCATTACGGCGCCGGCCTGTCCGAGCACCGGATGGGCGCGATGCTGCGCCACTACCCGCGCGACGAGTTCACGCTGTCCACCAAGGTCGGACGGCTGCTGGACCCGGTGCCGGACGTACCGGACATCGACGAGGGGTTCGAGGGCGGCCTGAGTTTCCGCCGCCGGCTGGACTACAGCCATGACGGCACGCTGCGCTCGATCGAGCACAGCCTGCAACGCCTCGGCCTGCCGCGCATCGACATCGTCTATATCCATGACTGCGCGCCGGACTGGCTCGGCCAGTCCTGGCGCGAGCAGTTCGACATCGCCATGACCGGCGCCGCCCGCGCCCTGACCCGGCTGCGGGAGGAGGGGGTGATCCGCGCCTGGGGCCTGGGCGTGAACGTCGCCGAACCCTGCGTGCTGGCGCTGGAGCGCGCCGACCCCGACCTGTTCCTGATCGCCGGCCGCTACACGCTGCTGGATCAGGCGGCGCTGGCCGATCTGCTGCCCGCCTGCGCGCAGCGCGACGTGCATGTGGTGGTCGGCGGGCCGTACAACTCCGGCCTGCTGGCTGGCGGCACGACCTTCAACTATGAGGCGGCGCCGCCGGGGATGCTGGCGCGGGCGCGGGCGATCGGCGCGGTATGCGCGCGGCACGGGGTCGATCTGAAGGCGGCGGCGCTGCAATTCTGCGCGGCCCATCCGGTGGTCGCAGCGGTGATTCCCGGCCCCCGCACGCCCGAGGAAGTGCGCCAGAACGCCGCCGCGATGGCCCAGCCGATCCCGCCCGCCCTGTGGCGCGACCTGAAATCCGCCGGCCTGCTGCCCGCCGACGTGCCGACGCCGGAGGATTAGGGCCGGTCTTGCGCCGCTGTGGGGGCGACGACATTTCTTGCCCCATGCAGCAATACTCCTTCGACCGGCCGCTGCCGGAAACCCTGCCGCCACCGCCGGGCGGCCTCCTGCTGGGGGCGCTGGACGGCGGCGATCCGGCCGCGATCGCCGCGGCCGACCATGCGGCGCGGCACTGGCAGTGGCCGCAGCCCGGCCCCCTGGCGCCCGGCAGCGCCGCGCACCGGCAGGCCGCCGCGGCGATGTTCCGCGAGACCTTCAACCCGTACAAGCCCTCCATCATCGCCTGGCCGCATCTGTCGCCCGACGCGCGGGACCGGCTGACCGGCCTGCCGATCTGGGACATCGCGGTGCAGACCGAGGGCAAGGCGCGGCTGCGCATGCTGGCCTATGCCCAGGCCCAGCCCGACCCCGACTGGCGCGCGGCGATCGAGCAGAACGGGTGGGAGGAGTGGCGGCACAAGCAGGTGCTCTCCGACCTTGTCGCCGCCTACGGCATCGCGCTGGCGCCGGAACCGCCCTATCCGCCGCCGCGCGATACCGAATGGGCCTATCTGGTCACCGGATTTTCCGAGTGCATCGACAGTTTCTTCGCCTTCGGCCTGTTCGAACTGGCGAAGCGATCCGGCTACTTCCCGGCCGAACTGGTCGATACGTTCGAGCCGGTGATCCAGGAGGAGACGCGGCACATCCTGCTGTTCGCCAACTGGCTGGCCGCGCACCGGGCGCGTCTGCCGCTGCATCGGCGGGTGTGGTTCGAAATGCGGGTCGCCGCGGTCTGGGCGTTCCTGATCTGGGAACGCATCGGCATCGCCCGCGGCATGGACGACGGCAAGCCGGCCGCCAAGCAGGACAACAGCTTCACGCTGACCGGCAGCGCCGCGGTGTCGGATGCCGATGTCAGCCCGGGCGAGCTGATGGCGATCTGCCTTGCCGAGAACACCCGCCGCTTCGCCGGCTATGATGCGCGGCTGCGCCGCCCGACCACCACACCGGCGCTGGCGCGGCTGGCGCTACGCTTCCTGCGCCGGCGCGCGCCACGCCCAGCGTAGATCCGGGGATAGCAGGCCGCGTTCCATCATCGCGGCGACGGTGTTCAGCCGGATCAGGCGCGGGGAGCGGCGGAAATCCGCATCGGCGAAACCGATCTCGCGCAGCCCCGCGACCAGCCCGGCGATCGAGGCGGTGAGATCGACGCGCGGCTGATGCGCCGGCGCAAGCTGGCGGAACAGCGAGAAATCCACCCGGTAGGACCGCGCGTCCGGTGGCGCATCGGTGTTGATCGAGACCGTCGCCCCCGGCACCGATGCCGCCACCGCCTGCGCCAGATCGCGCACCTGATGATTGCGGTCGTCCGAGCCGACATTGACCACCAGCATGCGGCCGCCTTGGGCTTCATCGCGCGTCGCCGCCCATTCGATCGCGCGCGCCATGTCGGCGACATCGATCAGCGGGCGCCAGGGTGTGCCGTCCGACAGCACGCTGATCCGGCCGGCGGTGAGCGCGCAGGCGACGAAATCGTTCAGCACGAGATCGAGCCGCAGCCGGGCGGAGAAGCCGCAGGCGGTGGCGAAGCGCAGGCAGGTGACCGTCATGCGGTCATCCTGCATCTGCCGCAGCCCGTCCTCGGTCGCCACTTTCGAGCGCGCATAGGCGGTCAGCGGCCCGACCGCGTCGCTTTCCCGCCGCGCGCCGGCATCGGCGAGACCGTAGACGCTGCAACTGGAGGCGAAGACGAAGTTCCGCACGCCCGCGGCGCGGGCGGCCTCGGCGAGCCGCAGGCTGGCGCCGCGATTGATCGCATCGGTGATCGTGGCGAAGCGGTTGCCGATCGGATCGTTGGAGATCGCCGCCAGATGCACGACCGCATCGCAGCCGGCGAGGTCGGCCGCCGTCACGTCGCGCACGTCGCCGAAGCGCTGCGCATCGAGCAGCGCTTCCGGCGCCGGGCCGGTGGTGGTGACCGCGGCGGAGAACAGGCCGGTGTCGAGGCCGATGAGTTCGGCGCCGGGATGACGCTCGCGCAGATGCGAAACGACGGCCGGGCCGACATAGCCCATGTTGCCGGTGATCAGGATGCGCATGGCAGGAGCCCTCAGGAATGCTGAAGCCGGGCGGGTCGGCGATCGTCACCGGCGCGGGCAGCGGCATCGGCCGCGCCATCGCGCACGCGCTGGCGCAGCATGGCACGCGGGTGACGCTGGTCGGCCGCGATGCGGCGCGGCTGCGCGCGGCAGCCCCGCCGGACGCGGCCATCCTGGCCGCCGACGTCACCGAGGCGGGCGGGCGCGCGCGCATCGCCGGTGCCGCCGGAACCGCGCTCGATGTCCTGGTGCACAGCGCCGGCGCATACCGGCGCGATGCGGTGGCGGCGCTGGACGAAGCAGCCTGGCAAGACATGGCGGCCGTCAACCTGCATGGTCCACTCCTTTTGACCTCGGCATGTCTTAACCAATTGCGTGCGGCGCGTGGTCAGGTGGTGTTCATCAACTCATCGGCAGCATGGCAGCCGGCGGGCGCGGGGATGGCCGCCTATGCCGGAACCAAGGCGGCGCTGCGTGCGGCGACCGACGCGCTGCGCGCCGAGGTGAACGGGGACGGCGTGCGCGTGCTCAGCATCTTTCCCGGCCGCACCGCGACACCGATGCAGGCGGCGATCCTGGCCGCCGAGCAGCGCACCGCGCCCGCGGGAACGCTGCTGGCGCCCGAAGATATCGCGGCGATGGTGCTGGCGGCGCTGATGCTGCCGGACACGGCGGAAGTGACCGACATCGTCATGCGCCCGATGCGCAAGCTGTGACCAGCAGGCCGGCCCGTTCCAGCGCCGCCGCGGCGTCGCGGACGGCGGCAAACGGCCGGCCGGACCGCTCGGCGATGTCGAGCAGCGAATGCCGCCCGTCCGACAGGTTCAGCACCCACAGCAGCGCCAGCCGGTCCGCGGCGCCATCATAAAGGCCACGGCGGCCGAGCTGCGGCTCCCCATGTGGCGCGGTGTTCTGCCAGTGGCGATCATGCTCGATCAGATCGACGATGCGGATCAGCACATCGAGCGAGTCCGCAAGCGCCGCCGGACGCACGAAATCCGGATTGTCGGCCGAAGTATGGTATTGCGGAAACGCCCCGCCGGGCGAGCGCATCAGGCAGCCCATCGGCAGATCGAAGCCGGGCGAGCAGAACTGCCGCTCATCATAGCCGGTCGGGCTGAACGGATGGATGCGCGCGCCGTCCACCACCTGCGCCGCGTAGCGGTCGATCGGCGCGTTGCCCCGGCGGCTTCGCTTGTAGCTGGGCGCGGCGGGATCGCCGAGGCAGGTCAGCACCAGCCCGTGGCGGATGCGCGATGCGGCGTCGCGATTGGCCGCCAGCCAGCAGATCGCCCCGATCGTGCCCGGCGCGAACAGGAAGCGGTAAGTGTAGCGCCGCCGCCGTTCCGCCAGATGCTGCGCCAGCCCGATCGCGACCGCGATGGAGGCGAGGTTGTCGTTGGCGAGGGAGGGATGGCAGCAATGAGCGGAGAACAGCACCTCCTCCGCCGTCTCGCCCGGCAGCACGCATTCGCCGTAGCTCAGGCTGCCGGGCGCCAGCGTCGTGTTGATATGCACGCGGTAGTCGCCCTCGGGCAGGGCCGCGCGGGTGCGGTGCGGCAGGCAGAAGCCCCAGTCCCGCGCATAATAGCTCGTGCGGTAGGGGATGAGGTCGGGCTGGTCCGGCAGGCTGTGCAGATGCGCGTCCAGCTCGGCCCGGCCGACCACGCGATCGACCGGCTCGCTGTATTGCAGCAGATGCAGATTGTGGCGCGCGAAATCGGCGATCCGGCGGCCGTCCGGCGCCTCCAGCCAGGCGTCGCGCACGTTCCATTCGGGCGGCACCTGCCAGTCCAGCACCTGCGTTCCCGACGGGACTTCGGTGACGTGGAGCGGAATCGCCGCCGCGATATGCCGCAGCGTCGCGCGCAGCCCGTCCCCGGTGATGCTGCGGCAGAGCGGATACAACTCCACGACATGCGCATGGAGTTTCGCGCCGATCTCGGTCATGCTGCCGGCCGCAGTGCTTGGGGAAGGCAAGGATGCAGTTCCAGCCCACGGATATCGAAGGCCTGACGGCGATCCGGCTGACGCGCTTCGCCGACGAGCGTGGCACGTTCGCCCGCCTGTTCTGCCGCGACAGCTTCGCCGGCCACGGGCTGGTCCACAGTTTCGTGCAGGCGAGCCTGTCGGTGACGCAGCATGCCGGCACCCTGCGCGGGCTGCACTTCCAGCGTCCGCCACATGAGGAGGTGAAGCTGATCCGCTGCGTCCGCGGCGCGATCTTCGACGTGGTGGCCGATCTGCGGCCCGCCAGCCCGACCTATCTGCGCTGGCAGGGCTTCGAGCTTTCGCCCGGGAGCGACATCGCCCTCTATATCCCCAAGGGCTGCGCGCACGGTTTCCAGACGCTCTGCGACGACTGCGAAGTCCTTTACCAGATGTCCACGCCCTACGCGCCCGGCTACGCCGACGGCGTGCGCTATGACGACCCGATGCTGAACATAGGCTGGCCGCGCGCGGTTGCCATGATCGCGGACAAGGACCTCGCCTGGCCGGCGATCCCCGCGCGCGGCTAGCCGGCGGGGTTCGCCCGGATGCGCCGTCGCGATCCGGCTCACAGCCAGAATTTCGCGGCGAAGAATCCTTCCGCGAGTCCCGATGGCGCGGCCGATTGCAGGCCGCGCAGCCGCATCAGGCCGAAGAACGTCTCCGGATTGAACCAGCGGCGCGACCGCTGGGTCGCGAAATGCTGCATCAGCAGCCCGACCTTGCGCGCCGCCACCGCGCCTTCCAGCGGCACGAACAGATTGGGATTGCCGAGATCGGGATCGTATTTCGGAATTTCGTAGCCGAGCACGAGATGATCGCGGAACGTGTTGGTCGTCAGCTCGGCCAGCGTGCGGTGGTCCTGGTGATGGTCCGTGCGCACATGCGACAGGATCACGTCCGGCCGCGGTTCCTGCTTCAGCGCCTCGAACCGCTCCTTCAGTTCGGTGAAGGCGGCGGGAAAGAAGCCGTCGCGGATGCTGTGGACATCGATGCGGATGTTCGCGGCGTTCTCTGCGAAGCCGCGCGCGCTGGCCTTCGCCTCCTCCGCCCGGTCGGGGGAGGCGGAGAAGACGATCCAGTGCACGGTCGAGCCGGGATGGCGCGCCAGCAGCGTCATCAGCGTGGCGCCCGCGCCGATCTCGATATCGTCGGAATGGGCGCCGAGGCACAGGATGTGCAGCCGGTCCTGGGCGGGCAACAGACGCAGCATTCAGGCGGTCGCCGCGTCGGCCAGGGCGGGCGCGCCGGAGGTGGGCGCGGGATGCCGCCAGAGTTCCCACGGCGCCGGGCCGCGCGCCAGCAGGCTTTCCAGCGTCTGCAGATCCTTGAACGTGTCGCAGCAGCGCCAGAACCCGGCATAGGGATAGGCGACCAGCTTGCGCGCCGCGATCAGCCGCCGGAACGGCTCCAGCACCAGCTCCTCGCCGGGGCGCATGTAGTCGAAGATGGTGCTGCGGAAAGCGAAGAACCCGGCATTGATCCAGGCATTGGCCTGCTCGGGGTCGAGCACGCCGGTGACCCGCCCGTCCCGGTCATGGTTCACCAGATGCAGCGAGATGTTGGGCCGGGCGATCATGCAGGCGGCGACCGCATCCGATTCGATCAGGCGGCCGGTGATCGCGGGCAGCGGGCAGTCGGTCAGCCCGTCGCTGTAGTTGGCGAGGAACATCTCCTCGTCGCGCAGGAACGGCCGCACCGCCATCAGCCGTTCGCCGATATTGGTATCCTGGCCGGTATCGAGCAGCGTGATGCGCCAGTCGTCCATGTCGCGCTTCAGCAGCTCCAGCCGGCTGCCGCCGCCGGTCAGCACGAAGTCGTTGGAAATCCACTCCTGATAGCCGGCGAAGAATTCCTTGATCGTCGCGCCCTTGTAGCCGAGGCAGAGGATGAAGTCGGTATGGCCGAAATGCGCATAGTACTTCATCAGATGCCACAGGATCGGCCGGGTGCCGAGCGGCACCATCGGCTTCGGCAGGTCGCCGCCGTTGCCGTACGCGGCGCCGCGCATGCGCAGCCCCTGGCCGCCGCAGAACAGAACCACCTTCATGCAGCATGCTCCAGCACTTCGGGGTGGGGTATCGGCACGATCAGGCGGGTGCCGCGCGATGTCAGCGGCGCCAGTTGCCGGGCGATCTCGTCCTTCAGATTCCACGGCAGGATCAGCACGTAGTCCGGCCGCGTCTGGTCCAGCACCTCAGGCTTCAGCACCGGGATGCGGGTGCCCGGCAGGAAGCGGCCCCATTTGTAGGGGTTGCGGTCCACCGTGAAGTCCAGCAGGTCGGTGCGGATGCCGCAGTAGTTGAGCAGCGTGTTGCCCTTGCCCGGCGCGCCGTAGCCGGCGATGCGCGCGCCGCTGCGCTTGAGGTCGATCAGCAGCCGCAGCAGATCGTGCTTGATCCGCGCCACCCGCTCGGCGAACGCCGCGTAGGTGGCGAGGTCGTGCAGCCCCGCGGCATCCTCGGCATCGCGCAGGAGCGCGACGCGCGGCGTCACCTCATGGCCGGCATCGTCGCGGCAGCCATAGACGCGCAGGCTGCCGCCATGCGTCCACAACTCCTCGACATCGAACAGGCGCAGCCCGTGGGTGGCGAACAGGCGCTGCACCGAGGTGAGCGAGAAGTAGGAGAAATGCTCGTGATAGATCGTGTCGAACTGGTTGCCCGCGATCAGCCGGGCGAGGTGCGGGAACTCCAGCGTCACCGCGCCCTCCGGCTTCAGCAGCGGGGCGATGCCGGCGACGAAGTCGTTCAGGTCGGGCACCTGCGCCAGCACGTTGTTGCCGATCACCAGGTCGGCGGCGCGGCCCTGCGCGGCCAGTTGTTCGCCCAATCGCCGGCCGAAGAATTCGACCAGCGTCGGCACGCCCGCCTGCTCCGCCGCCGCCGCCACGTTGCGCGCCGGCTCGATGCCGAGGCAGGGAATGCCCCGCGCGACCATGTTGCGCAGCAGGTAGCCGTCATTGCTCGCCAGCTCGACGACGAAGCTGTCGCGGTTCAGCGAGAAGCGCCGTGCGGCCATCTCGACATAGCTTCGGGCATGGCCCAGCCACGCTTCGGAATACGAGGAGAAATAGGCGTATTCAGTGAAGATCGAGGCGGGCGCGACGTATTCCGGAAGCTGCGCGAGCCAGCAGGACGGGCAGATGCGCACGTCGAGCGGATAGAAGGTCTCCGGCCCCGCCGCCTCGCGCGCGCTGAGGAAGCTTTCGCAGGGCGGCGACAGGCCGAGATCGACAAAGGGATGCACCCGTCCGCCGCAGGCCCGGCACGAAGCGGTGCCGTTCAAGCCTTCGGCGACCAAGGCACTCGTTGTGCCGTCCATGATCGCGGGAACTCCGTATGGTTCTGTCAGGTCGATGTCGTCGCCAGCACCGCCGGGGCGCTGGCGGGAGGCGGCGTCAGCGGTTCCACGCGCTTCAGCCACGCTTCCCGCCAGTAGGGATAGATCTCGCGCGCGCAGAACCACCGTCCGATCGAGCGCTCGCCGGTGCAAAGCGGGCCTTCGAGTTCGATGCAGTCGTTCTTGAATTCCAGCATCCGGCCGCTGGATTCCTCGATGATGCGCGACAGCCGCCGGCGCACGCGATAGCGCTTGCCGCACTCCGTCGCCATTTCCGGGGCGGAGAAGTACAGCCCCCGATTGGTGTTCTTCGCATCCAGCGTGCGCGCGATCTCGGCCGCCGATCGCACTTCCACCCATTCGCCCGGGCGCAGGTGCAGCCGCTCCTGCTTCGCCCCGCCGCGCGCGCGCGGCAGTTGCGCCGCCGGCCGCCGCGCGAGGCTGCGCAGTTCCCACGGCAGGATGCGGAACAGCAGCAGGCGCAGCATGCGCCCCCAGGCGATGTTGCCGCTCTGCGCCTCGCGGGCGTATTGCCGCAGGTCCCAGCCCGGCAGCGGCGTGGTGGCGCGCCGCGCCTCCGTCGCCTGGCAGCGGTAGCGGATTTCCTCGTGATTCTGGCGGGCATTGGCAGCCGCCACGCGCGCCAGCGCGGCGATCGCGGCGGTGTCGGGCAGGCGCGGCGGCGGCGCGTTCGGCGCCATGCGGACCAGCCAGTCATCCTTCCAGTAGATGCGGCATGCGGCTTCGCAACCGCCATGCCCCGATCCGTTGCAGCGCAGATTCTCGAGGAATACCACCTCGGTCATCCGCCGGCTGGCCACCGGGCAGACCGTGTCGCAGATCTTGTCCACCCGCCGCGAGACGGTGAAACTGCGGCCGAAATACTGCAACATTTCGGGCATGAACGGGACGCCGCCCAGCGTGCCGCCCACGTCCAGCGTGGCCAGGATTTCGGCAGGGGTGCGCAGCGCAACGCGATCGCCTGGGCGGATGCGGTCGGCAGTCATGCGGATGGTTCTCTCAGGTCTCTGCGCGGCAACTTAGCCGACGGAGTTCGCGTGGCGGGATCACGATGCTGCAACGCGCTTCGGGCTGCGCGGCAACGTGACTCGCCGGAATGTTACGCCGCCCCGCTAACGCGGCAGGCGCGCCGAGTAGATGGATCGTTGTTCGAGCATGCGCGCGGTCACGGCTGCTCCCGCAATCGCGAGCAGCAGCGGGACGGCGAGCGGGTCGATGCGCCGGGTGAGTTCCAGCGTCAGCGCCATCGCCGAGACCGGCCCCTGCGCGGCGGCGGCGAGGAAGCCGGCGGCGCCCAGCAGCGCCGCCGTGCCGGGCGGCAGGCCGGGGGCGGCGTGGCCGAGCACCGCGCCCAGCAGCGCGCCGACGGCAAGGGTCGGCGTGAACAGCCCGCCGGGTGCACCGCTGGCGAGGCAGAGGGCGGTTGCGATCACCCGCAGCGGCAGCAGCGCAGCGACCAGGCCGAGGCCGGTGCGCGCGTCCAGCGTCTGCGTCACCACGTCCTTGCCGTTGCCGAGAAGCTGCGGATAGCGCAGCGCACACAGGCCGAGCGCGGCCAGCACCACGACCGGCATCGCCAGTTGCCGCCAGCCGCGCGGCTTGCGCCCGTCCGCCCAGGCGATGATGCGCACATAGCCAACCGCCGCCACCCCGAGCACCGGGCCGCCGAGGCAGGCGAAGGCCAGCATCTCCGCCCCCGGCGCCGCAGCGAAGCTCACGTCATAATTCACCGCATGCGGCAGCATCAGCCAGGATGTCGCGGTGGCGATGGCGGAGGCGGCGAGCGCCGGCAGCACCAGCGGCAGCGAAATGCCGCCCAGCAGCACTTCCAGCGCGAACAGCGCCCCGCCGAACGGCACGTCGTAGACCGCCGCCATCCCCGCGCCGGCGCCGCAGGCGGCCAGCAGCCGGCATTGCGGCGCCTCCAGCTTCGCCCATCCGGCCAGCAGGCTGGCAGCCACCGCCCCGGCCTGTTTCGGCGCACCCTCCCGCCCCAGGGCGGCGCCCATGCCGACGCCGACGATCGACAGCACGGCGCGCGCGAGCGTGGGGATCGCGTCCAGATGGCCCTGATGCAGCCAGATCGCCTCCCCGACCTCGCCGCCATGCCCGCCGACATGCTGGCGCAGCCAGCGCCGGCCGAAGCCGATCAGCACGCCGCCGGCCGCCGGCACCGCCACCACCTGCCAGGCCGGGGCGCGGGCGACGGCGTCGAAGAATCCGCCGCTCCGGTAGTGCCATGTCAGATGCTGCACGGCGTGCAGCAGCCACATCAGCAGCCCCGCGGCGATGCCCGCGGCAACGCCGGTGGCGACCAGCAGGCCCCAGAACAGCGGCGTCAGCCGCAGCGGGCCGCCGAGATTGGGTTGCGGCGAGTTCGACAGCATGGCCCGCCAGCAGCGGCTGCGGACGGCGAACGTTGCGTTACGGCTACGGGGCCGCCAGCTTGGCGCCGCTATTCGCGTTGTGCGCCTTCGACAGCGACGGCACCTCGATGTCGATTTCCAGCGTGGAGAACGCGTCGCCGCGGTCGAGTTTCACCTGCACTTTTTCCCGCTCCAGGGGAAAATGCTTGGCGATCACGCTGATGATCTCCTCCTTCAGCGTCGCGACGAGGTCCGATCCGCCGGCGACTGCACGTTCATGCGCCAGCAGGATCTGCAACCGCTCCCGGGCCACCGGGGCGCTCGGGCGTGGCTTGAGGAAGCTGAACAGGTTCATGCCACGCGCCTCCCGAACAGCTTGCTCATCAATCCCCGCCGTTCCTCGGGTACCGAGACCGGCAGCGTCTCGCCCTGCAGGCGCTTCGCCGCGTCGGAATAGGCGCGGGCGGGGGCGCTGTCCGGCGCATGCAGCACGACCGGCGCGCCGACGTTGGATGCCGCCAGGACCGCCTCGCTCTCCGGCACGATGCCGAGCAGCGGGATCGACAGGATTTCCAGTACGTCGTCCACCTTCAGCATCTCCCCGCGCATCGCCCGCGCGGGGTTGTAGCGTGTCAGCAGCAGGTGTTTTTCCACCCGCTCGCCCTTCTCGGCGCGCGCGGTCTTGGAATCCAGCATGCCGATGATCCGGTCGGAGTCGCGCACCGAGGAAATTTCCGGGTTGGTGACGACGACCGCCATGTCGGCATTGTGCATCGCCAGCATCGCGCCCTTCTCGATGCCGGCGGGGCTGTCGCAGATCACCCAGTCGAACTTCTCCTTCAGCTCGCCGATGACGCGGTTGACACCCTCCTGCGTCAGCGCGTCCTTGTCGCGCGTCTGGCTTGCCGGCAGCAGGTGCAGGGTCTCGATGCGCTTGTCGCGGATCAACGCCTGCGACAGCCTGGCGTCGCCCTGAATCACGTTGATCAGGTCGAACACCACCCGCCGCTCCGCCCCCATGACGAGGTCGAGGTTGCGCAGCCCGACGTCGAAATCCACCACGACGACGCTGCGGCCGGACTGCGCGAGCGCGGCCCCCAGCGCCGCAGTGGACGTGGTCTTGCCCACCCCGCCCTTGCCCGACGTCACCACCAGCACCTTGGCCATCCGCTCGCACCCCTCCAGGGCGGCCTTTTCCGGCCGCCCGCAAATTCCGGTATCCGTCAGTCGAGCCCTGCCACAACCATCGAGTCGCCGGAAAGCCATGCTTGTGCCGGCTTGCCGCGCAATTGCGGCTCGATGTCGTCGGCGGTGCGATACAGGCCGTCGATCGCCAGCAGTTCCGCTTCCAGCCGGCGGCAGAAGATGCGGGCCTGCGCGTTGCCGGACATGCCGGCGACCGCCCGCCCGCGCAGCGTGCCGTAGATGTGGATCGAGCCGCCGGCGACCACCTCGGCCCCCGAGCCGACGCTGCCGACCACCGTCACGTCGCCGCGCGGAAACACCACGGACTGCCCCGAGCGCACCGGCTGGTCGAGCAGCAGGGAGGCGGGTTCGACCGGGGGCGGCGCCTCCGGCACGCTGGCGGCGATACCGTCGGCGACCGTCCGCCCGCCGGTCAGCAGCGGCGGCAGTTCGACGCCGACCGCATTCGGCTCGATCCCTTCGATCCCCACCAGCCGGATGCCGCGCGCCGCCAGCGCCTCCAGCAGTCCGGCCACCAGTTCGGGCACGGCGGCCAGCGCCGTCAGATCGGCCATCACCGGCTTGCCGGCGAAATAGGCGGGCGATCGCTGCATCTGCGCATCCAGCCCGTCCAACCATGCGTCGAGCGGCGGTTCCGGCACCAACACCAGCGCGATGAAGGAGCGGCCACGGACTCGGACGAAGGGGCGGGAACGGGAAGCGGCGGTCACGCGGCCGGGCTACCGTCCGCTCCCGGTTCCGTCAACCGAATCCCGCAGTCGATACGCCCGCGTCGCCGCTAATCGGCCGGCGGCTGCTTGGGGCCGGGGGCAACCGGCACCAGCGCCCCGGAATTGCTGCCGATCGCCTGCACCGCCAGCACCTGCCCGAACGGTGTCTGCAGCGCATAGCCCTGCGCCGCCAGTCGCGCGCCGGGGGCGAGCAGGCCGGTGACGCTGCGCGCCGCGCCGGCTGGCAGGCGCAGTTCCATGCCGTCGCCCAGCAGCGCGCCGTCGGTCTGCCCGTCGGCGCCGTGCAGCGGGCGCAGGACGCGGCCGGTCAGCGTCGTCTCCCGCGCGCCGGGGGGCGGCAGGCCGAGCGGGCGGGGCGGCTCGTCGTGACGGGCGGCGAGCGGCGCCGGCGGTGCGGCCGGCCCGACCAGCGCCTTGCCGGTGCGCGCATCGGTCACGCTGGTCGCCGTCATCACGCCGGGGGTGGGGGTTCGCCAGCCCTGCACATGCACCTCGTCGCCCGGCTGCACCGCCTGTTCCAGCACCGCGGCGAGCGCGCGCGGCGTGTGCACCTCGGTGCCGTCGTCGAGCAGCATCCCGTTCACCCGCCCGTCGGCGGCGAGGGTGAAGTTGCGCACGGTGCCGTCGACACCGCTGGCGCCCTGGGCGCCGGGCGGCGGCGGCGTGGCCGGCAGCGGTTCGGCGGCGAGCGCGCCGCCGGGCAGCATGAATGCCAGCAGCAACAGGGTGCGGAGCGACATCTCCCATCCTCCCCTTCCGCGATTCCCAAGACGACGGCACGGCGGGAAGTTGCATCCGGCGGATTTCGCTGGATCGTTTCGATGCCGTGCTTTACCCACCTCACGGACGCGTGAGCGGGACGGCGGGGTCGCGATGACCATCCAGGTTGCGGTGATGAACGGCTACGGCCTGGCGATGGCCAGCGACCGCCACGTGTTCCGTGGCAGCGACACCCGATCGACCGGGCAGGAGGTGAAGCTGCTGCGGCTGCGCGGCAGCGTGCCGGCGGCCATGATGGCCTCCGGCCCGTTCGCGATGTTCGGCCTGCCCGTCTCGCGCCTCGTGCTGCGGCTGGAACGCGCGCTGGCCGCTTCGTCGCGCACGCCGGAGGCGCTCGCCCGGGCGGTGCTGGCGGCATTCGCCGCGCGGCTGGAGGGGGCGGCGCAGGAGGCGGATGCGGATCTGATGGCGGAAGTGGCGGCCGAGGTCGCCGCCCGCGCCCGCCGCGCCGCCCCCGGCGCGGCGGCGGGGCTGCTGGCCGTGCTGGCGGAACAGGCCGCGGCACCGGCGCTGCCGGATGCGGCGGCGGTGGAGGCGGCCGGGCAGGCGGCCTGGGCGGCCTGCGCGGCGCGGATGGCGGGGGCGGGCACCGATCTGGCAGGGCTGCTGGCGGAGCCCGAACTGTCCGGGCGGGCGGTGGCCGGGGCGCTGTCGCGCGACTGGCGGCGGGCTGGCGACCTCTATGTCACGGTCGGGCTGGTCTGTCCGGCGACCGGCGTGCCGGTGCTGATCGCGCTGCGGCTCTGGCGCGGCCTCGGCGGCCGGCTGCACTTCGCCTCCCGGCTGGACGCCGACTATGAGGCGGCATGGCGCGCCGGCCGGACGGTGGTGGTGGCACAGGGCTCCGGCCGGCCGCTGGTGGAGGCGATGCTGGACGGGCTGGCGGAGGAACACTGGGCCGCCCTGCCGCCCGCCGGGCAGGAGGGGGTGCGGCCCGGCATGGACGCGCGCTGGGACCGGGCGCATGGCCGCCTCGGCATCGCCAGCCCCGAGGAACTGGCGGCGGTGGCGACCGGGCTGGTGCGCGGCGCGGAGGTGATCGGCTTCCTGACGCGCGAGGCGGAGGGGACGGTGGCCGAGGTGGACTGCCTGCGCCTCGGCCCGCGGGACGTGGCGGCGGGCGTGCTGCCGGCCGTGCCGCCCCGGCGCGGGGCGCGCCGCTGAGGCGGCCGGCAACCCCTGCCGCGCTCGCCGGTTCTGCTTGCCGGCGAGAGGTGCAGGAGGGGGCGATGCCGCAGGAGCTTCCGGCGCCCGGCTTCCCGGTGTCGGGCGATGCGGTCCACACCTGGTTCGTGGACCGCTATGGGCGGGAGCCGAGTGCCGCCGAGCTGACCGAGCTGCTCAACGCGATGGCGGCGCGGGACGCAACGCCGCCGGTGCGCGGAACGTGAGGGCGATGGCGGCGGCCATCAGCACGATGGCCGCGACGATGACCGCGACGCAGCCCGGCCAGCCGGCATGCCGCCACACCGGCGCCGGCAGTACCGCGCCCAGCCCGCCGCCGACATAGTAGACCGCAACATAGAGGCCGACCGCGCTCGACCGGGCGCGCTGCGCGGCGACCCCGATATAGCCGAGCGCCAGCGCCTGGGCGACGAACAGCCCGGCGCAGACCATCGCCAGCCCGGCGATGATGGCGGGCAGCGAGGGCGCCAGCGTCAGCGCCTCCCCGGCGGCGGCGATGGCGGCGGCGACCGTGCCGGTGGCGATGCGGCCGACGCGCACCGCGGCGCGGGTGGCGAGCGGCGTCGTCACCACGCCGATCATGTAGACCCCGAACACCGCGCCGAGCGCGCCCGGCGACAGGCTGAAGGGCGCCGCCGCGAGGCGCAGATTGATGAAGGTGAAGGTGGCGACGACGCCGAACAGCATCGTCGCGCCGACCGCGCAGCAACCCCACAGGCGCGGATTGCCGGCATGCTCGCGCCAGCCGCGCAGGATCGCGCGCAGCCCGCCACGCTCGGGGCGGAAGTTCCGTTCCCGCGGCAGCAGCGCGGCGATCACCACCGCTGCCAGCGCGGTCGCCGCGGCGACCGCGCCGAAGCCGACCCGCCAGCCGCCGTAATCCGCCGCGACGCCGGCGATGAAGCGCCCGGCGAAGCCGCCCGCGATGGCGCCGGACGAGTAGACGCCGGCGGCCCGGATCCCGGCCGGGCCGCTGCATTCGTCGGCGATGTAGGCGATGGTGACGGTGAAGATGAACGGCAGCAGCAGCCCCTGTGCGAACCGCCACAGCAGCAGGGCGCGGAAACTGGGGGCGGTGGCGACCAGCAGGGTCGGCAGGATGACCAGCATCGCCGCCGCCACGATCAGCCGCTTGCGCCCGAGCATGTCGGAGATCGCGCCGGCGAACGGCGCGACGATCGCGACCGCCAGCAGCGAGGCGGTGATGGCGAGCCCGACCTGCGCCGGCGCGATGCCGAAACTGGCGGCGAGGGCCGGCAGGATCGCCTGCGGGGTGTAGAGATTGAGGAACGTCGCGATGCCCGCCGCGGCCACCGCCACCGGCAGGCGCGCCGGGATCATTCGCCGAGCACCGCGCGGCAGGCGGCCGGCAGCACCGGCCGGCCGGCGGGGGCGGCCGGCGGCGCGGGATGGTCGATCTGGTCGAACCACCAGTCGAGCGTGGCATCGCAGCCGTCGCCCGGCGGCGGCGGCGCGCCCTCCGCACAGCGCGGCTGGTCGGCCGGGCAGCGCAGGCGGATATGCATGTGGCTGCTGTGCCCCCACCACGGCCGGATCAGCCGCAGCCAGCTCCGGTCGCCGGTCGCGTCCAGGCACAGGCGGCGCTTGATCGCGGGATGCACGAAGATGCGATCGACGCCGGGCAGCGTCGCGGCGAGGCGCAGCAGCGTCACATGCGCCGCGGTCCAGCGCGCCGGGTCCACGTCGTGCCCGTCGGCGCGCACCAGGCTCGGCGGCTCCAGCGCCTCGCGCGCCGCGACCGGCAGCAGCGGATGGGGCGCCAGATCGAGCCAGACATCCGCCTCCAGCCCGATCTCATGCCCGACATGCCCGCCGGCGAGCGGCCCGCCATGCGGCGCCGAGAGATCGCCGACATACAGGTCGGGCAGGCCCGCCGCATGGGCGCGGCGGCCGAGTTCGAGCAGGGCAGCGAGCAGTTCCGGCGCGCCCCAGAAGGCGCTGCGGGAGGCGCGGATGGTCTGCAGCCCCGGCGCGTCATCGGGCAGGCGCCGGGCGCCGATGATGCAGCCGGCATCCGGCCGGCCGATGATCTCCGCGGCCGGGGGCGCGGCGGCACACAAGGGCAGCAGCGCCAGCAGCAGAAGGGTCCTGCGCATCGGCCGTTGCTGGCAAGCAGCGGCGGCGGCGTCAATACGTCGCGGCCGGGCCGTTCAGCCGCCGCGGCTGAGTGAGGGCGGGATCGCCAGATAGGCGAGGCGGCGCAGCTCCTTGCGGCCGCGGGCGACGGTGTCGAGGATCATGCCGCAGGCGAAGGACAGGAAGGACAGCAGCACGAGGCCGGTGGCCAGCACCGCGCTCGGCAGGCGCGGGACGAGACCGGTGCGGTGGAACTCCTCGATCACCGGCACCCCGGCGGCGAGGCCGGCCAGCAGCAGCGCCAGCCCCGCCCAGGCGAACACCTGCAACGGCCGTTCCTGGCGCACCAGCACCGTGATCGTGTTGAGGATGCGCGCGCCGTCCGACCAGGTGCGCAGCTTCGACCGGCTGCCGGCCGGGCGTTCCTTGTAGCGCGTCGGCTGCTCGCCGACCGGCATGCCGAGTTCCAGCGCATGCACCGTCACCTCGGTCTCGATCTCGAACCCGGATGACAGGGCGGGGAACGATTTGACGAACCGGCGGCTGAACACCCGGTAGCCGGACAGCATGTCCGATACCCGCGCGCCGAACACCGCGCGCACGAGGCCGGTCAGCACGCGGTTGCCGAACTGGTGGCCGCGCCGGTAGGCGATCGCGGCGATGTCGGCGGCGCTGACCCGCTGGCCGGTCACCATGTCCAGTTGCTCGTCGAGCAGGCGGCGCACCATCGCCGGTGCGTCGGCGGCGTCATAGGTATCGTCGCCATCGACCAGGACATAGATGTCGGCGTCGATATCGGCGAACCCGCGGCGGATCACGTGGCCCTTGCCCTGCTGGGTTTCCCGCCGCACCACCGCCCCCGCCGCGCGCGCCGCCGCGGCGGTGCCGTCGCCGGAGTTGTTGTCGTAGACATAGACCGTCGCGCCCGGCAGGGCGGTGCGGAAATCCGCGACGACCTTCGGGATCGCCACCGCCTCGTTATGGCAGGGGATCAGCACCGCGAGTTTCAACCCGGCCCACGGAACCGGCACGGGCGACAGAGCGAGGGCCTGTTCGAGCAGCGTATCCATGCCGCCCCACTAGCATCATCACCGAAACACCAGCCGTCGCGAGAGCGTGAAGTTGGCAAACATTCCGGTGATCGAACCCGCACCGACCGCAATCACCGGATTCGCCGCGCACAATGCCGAGACAGTCACCAGGATGAAATACGCGCCACGGTTGAGAACGAAGCCCAGGCTGTTGGCCGCGAGAAACATCGCCCACTGCCGGTGCAGCGCGCCGCTGCCCATGCCGCGGAAGGTCCAGACGCGATTGATTGCCCAGTTTGCCGTGGCCGCGACCAGGAAAGCCAGCAGTCCCGCCCCGTAGAGGCCGAGCATCCCGCGCGTGGCGTAGACGGTCGCGGTGTCCACCAGGAAGCCGAACGTGCCGACGATCCCGAAGCGGAGGAACTGCATCATCATCGCCCGGCGCTGTAGCGGTTGCACGGTGCGGCGGAAAGGGCGCCGGGGATGACGAAATGAGCAGCGCCGCCGGCAGACCCGCCGGACACCGAAATGATCCGCGCGGATGGACGGTGGGCGGCACGGGGCGGCGATCGTTATAGTCATTCGTATATGACGAAAACCATCTGGACAAGCCGCGGAAAGTCGCCATTCAAATAAGGCTGCCCGCGGCGGCGCCGATGCACGGCGGCTGCGGGGCGATTTGCGGTCGGCGCGCCGCGACCGATGCGATTTGTTCGGCCCGTCACCGGCTTGACCCTGTTCGGTGCGGATGCCAACACTCGCCCGGCGCCGAGCAACGGGAGGGAGGAACTGATGCCCCAGGTGAGCGTGACGGTGAACGGCAAGCCGCAGACGGTGCAGGTCGAGGGCCGCACGCTGCTGGTCGAGCTGCTTCGCGAAAAGCTCGGGCTGACCGGAACGCATGTCGGCTGCGACACCAGCCAGTGCGGTGCCTGCGTCGTGCATGTCGATGGCCGCGCGGTGAAATCCTGCACCATGCTGGCCCTGCAGGCCGACGGCGCCAAGGTGACGACGATCGAAGGGCTGGCGGCGGCCGACGGCACGCTGCACCCGATGCAGGAGATGTTCCGCGAGCATCATGCGCTGCAATGCGGCTTCTGCACGCCCGGCATGGTGATGGCGGCGATCGATCTGGTGAACACCCATCCCGAGGGCCTGACGGAAGAGCAGATCCGCCACGGGCTGGAGGGCAATCTGTGCCGGTGCACCGGCTACCATAACATCGTCAAGGCGATCGCGGCGGCGTGGCCGCTGATGCATGGCAAGAGCCTGCCGGCCGCCGCGGAATAGCGGCAGCAGCGGCGGCCCAGGGGAGAAACGACAATGGCACCACCGTTCGAGGGCATCGGCGCCGCGGTCCGCCGCAAGGAGGACCAGCGCTTCATTTCCGGCCGCGGCACCTATACCGACGACATCAACCGCCCCGGCCAGCTCTACGCCTTCATCCGGCGCAGCGACCGGCCGCACGCGAAGTTCCCGGCGGTCGACACCGGCGCGGCGATGGAGCTGCCCGGCGTGGTCGCGATCTACACCGCGGCCGATCTGGCGAATATCGGCGGCCTGCCCTGCGGCTGGCAGATCCACAACAAGGACGGCTCGCCGATGGCCGAGCCGAAGCATCCGGTGCTGGCGGAGGGCGTGGTGCGCCATGTCGGCGACCCGATCGCCGTCGTCATCGCCGAGACGCGCCAGCAGGCCAAGGACGCCGCCGAGAAGCTGGACATCGCCTTCACCGACCTGCCGTCGGTCGCGACCGTCAGCGACGCGGTGAAGCCCGGCGCGCCGCTGGTGCATGACAGCGTTCCCGGCAACGTCTGCTATGACTGGCATATCGGCGACAAGGCGGCGGTGGACGCGGCCTTCGCCGGGGCGGCGCATCGCGTGCGCCTGGACCTGACCAACAACCGGCTGATCCCGAATGCGATGGAGCCGCGCGCCGCGATCGGCGATTACGACCGCGCCACCGGCGACTACACGCTCTACACCACCAGCCAGAACCCGCATGTGATCCGGCTGCTGATGGGCGCGTTCGTGCTGTCCCTGCCGGAGCACAAGCTGCGGGTGGTCGCCCCCGACGTGGGCGGCGGCTTCGGCAGCAAGATCTACCACTATGCCGAGGAGGCGATCGTCACCTGGGCGGCGGGCAAGCTGGCGCGGCCGGTGAAGTGGACGGCCGAGCGCAACGAAAGCTTCATGTCCGACGCGCATGGCCGCGACCATGTCAGCACCGCCGAACTCGCGCTCGACAAGGACGGCAAGTTCCTGGCGCTGCGCGTCCACACGCTCGCCAACATGGGTGCCTATCTCTCCACCTTTTCGACCGCGGTGCCGACCTATCTGTACGCGACGCTGCTGGCGGGCGTGTACACGACGCCGGTGATCTATGCCGAGGTGAAGGCGATGTTCACCAACACGGTGCCGGTCGATGCCTATCGCGGCGCCGGCCGGCCGGAAGCGACCTTCCTGCTCGAACGGCTGGTGGAAGTGGCGGCGCGCGACACCGGCATGGACCGGGTGGAGCTGCGCCGGCGCAACCTGATCCCGCGCAACGCCTTCCCGTACCAGACGCCGGTCGCCCTGCAATACGACAGCGGCGACTATCAGGCGACGCTCGACACGGCGCTGAAACATGCCGACTGGGCCGGGTTCGAGGCGCGGCGGCAGGCGGCGGCGGCGAAGGGCAAGCTGCGCGGCATCGGGCTTTCGACCTATCTGGAGGCGTGCGGCATCGCGCCGTCCGCCGTGGTCGGCTCGCTCGGCGCGCGCGCGGCGCTGTACGAGGTCGCCAATGTCCGCGTGCATCCGACCGGCAGCGTCTCGGTGTTCACCGGCACGCACAGCCACGGCCAGGGGCATGAGACGACGTTCGCGCAGCTCGTCAGCGACCAGCTCGGCGTGCCGCTGGCCTCGGTCGATGTGGTGCATGGCGACACCGCCAAGATCCCGTTCGGCATGGGCACGTATGGCAGCCGCAGCCTCGCGGTCGGCGGGTCGGCGATGGTCAAGGCGATGGACAAGATCATCGCCAAGGGTAAGAAGATCGCCGCCCATCTGATGGAGGCCGATGTCCACGACATCGAGTTCAAGGACGGCAAATTCACCGTCGCCGGCACCGACAAAAGCAAGACGATCGGCGAAATCGCGCTGACCGCCTACGTCCCGCACAACTACCCGATCGAGGAGCTGGAGCCGGGGCTGGAGGAAACCGCCTTCTACGATCCCAAGAACTTCACCTTCCCCGGCGGCTGCCATGTCTGCGAGGTGGAGATCGACCGCGACACCGGCGTCGTGCGCGTGGTGAATTTCACCGCCGTCGATGACGTGGGCCGCGTCATCAACCCGATGATCGTCGAAGGCCAGGTTCAGGGCGGGGTGGCGCAGGGCATCGGCCAGGCGCTGCTGGAGAATGCCGCCTATGACGCGGACGGCAACCTGCTGTCCGGGTCGTTCATGGACTACACCATGCCGCGCGCCGACGATCTGCCGAACTTCCACGTGGCGACCGAGAATACGATGTGCACCCACAACCCGCTCGGCGTGAAGGGCTGCGGGGAGGTGGGGGCGATCGGCTCGCCGCCCGCGGTCATCAACGCGGTGGTGGATGCGCTGCGCGACTATGGCGTGCGGCAGATCGACATGCCGGCGACAGCGGCGAAAATCTGGGCCATCATCAATGCCGGGCCGCATCACCGGAAGCCGGCCGAGTAGCAGGGGACCGAGCGATGTACGATTTCGCATATCAGAAGCCGGCCAGCGTCGCCGACGCGGTGAAGCTGCTGGCCGACCCGGAGGCGAAGCCGCTCGCCGGCGGCATGACGCTGATCCCGGTGCTGAAGCAGCGCCTGAACAAGCCGAACAGCGTCGTCGATCTGGCGAAACTCGGCCTCACCGGCATCACCGTGTCCGGCGGCACTGTGACCATCGGCGCCATGACCACGCATGCGGCCGTCGCCGCCTCGGCGGAGGTGAAGCGGGCCATCCCGGCGCTCGCGGCACTGGCCGGCGTGATCGGCGATCCGGCGGTGCGCTATCGCGGCACGATCGGCGGCTCGCTCGCCAACAACGATCCGACGGCGGATTATCCGGCCGCGGCGCTGGCGCTCGGCGCGACCATCAAGACCAACAAGCGGTCGATCGACGCGGACAGCTATTTCCAGGGCATGTTCGCGACCGCGCTGGAACCGGGCGAGATCATCACCGCGGTCGAGTTCCCCATCCCGCAGAAGGCCGGGTACGAGAAGTTCCGCAATCCTGCTTCGCGCTATGCGATGGTGGGCGTGTTCGTGGCGAACGGGCCGAAGGGGGTGCGCGTCACCGTCACCGGCGCCGGGCAGAACGGCGTGTTCCGCCATGCCGGGTTCGAGCAGGCGCTGGCGAAATCCTGGAGCGCCGCTTCGCTCGACGGGGTGAAGACCCCGGCCGACGGGATGAACAGCGACATCCACGGCAGCGCCGAGTACCGCGCGCATCTGGTGGGCGTGATCGCCCGCCGCGCCCTGGCCGCCGCCGGCTAGTCCGGGCATGACACCGGGCCAGGGCCTGCTGTTCGTCACGGCAGCCCTGGCCGCCTACAGCGTCGGCCAGGTCTGGCTGGTGCAGATGTCGAGCTACCGGCTGTTCGCCTATGTCGGCGCGGCCGACTTCCATCGCTATCACCGGGCATGGTGGCGCAGCATCTGGGGCGTGGTGCTGGGCCCCGGCGGCCTCGTGCTGCTCGGGTCGCTGCTGATGCTGCACTGGTCCCCGCCCGCGGCGCGCGGCTGGGCCCTGTGGCTGGGGGCGGGGTTGCAGGTGGTGCTGTACGCCTCGACCGCCGCGTGGTTCGGGCCGCTGATGGCCCGGCTGGCGACGCCCGGAGACGGCATGAGCGCGCCGCGCTACCGGTTGCTGATGCGCACGCACTGGGTGCGCGTCGCCATCGTCACGGCCTATGGCCTGCTCGTCTGGTGGATGCTGGCGGCCGATCCGCGCGCCTGACCGGCGCGCCTGCCGTTCCCCAGGGCCAACGGGCCACAGTTCCCGGAAAATCCTCACCGATACGTGATTGATGCCCCCGGCCGGCGTCCGGCGCGATTACTTTGTGCGCCGCGGCAAATACGGAGAGGGGATCGATGCCGGGCGCCGAAATACTGCCGATCAGGGACAACGTGGTCATGCTGTCGCGGCCGGCGGCCGACCCGCGGCGGGAAGCGGTGGCGCATCTGCGGGCGATGCTGCCCCGCGGCGCCACGCTGTATGCCGTCCGGCGGGCGCACGATCCGGGGTTCGGCTGGATCGTCTGCGACTTCTACCGCATCGACGGCACCGACGTGACCTGCGTCAGCGAACCCGTCGCCCGCGTTCTGGAATGCTTCGATCCGGCGCGCGAGGTGGGCGTGAAGCTGCGCCGCGCGCAGGGCGGCGACCCGCTGGCGCTGGCCGCCGACCGGCTGTCGGTCGCCCTGTTTGCCGCCCCGGGGACGCTGACGCTGCGGCAGATCGGCTAGCTCAGGTCGCGCGGCCTTCGGCCAGCAGGTCGCGGATTTCCTCCAGCAGCACTTCCTGGCGCGGCGGCGGCGCGACCACCGGGTTCGGCGGCGGCGCACGGTGCAGCGTGTTCAGCACCCGCACGATCCAGAACACCACGAGGGCGACGATCACGAACTGGATGACGGCGTTGATGAACACGCCGATGTTCAGCGTCACCGCCCCGGCGGCCTGCGCTGCGGCCAGTGTGGGCTGGGATGCGCCCTTCAGCGTGACGAAGATGTTGCTGAAATCGATGCCGCCCAGCAGCAGGCCGATCACCGGATTGAAGATGTCCTTCACCAGGCTGGTGACGATCCCGGTGAAGGCGGCGCCGATGATGATGCCGACCGCGAGATCGACGACGTTGCCGCGCATCACGAAGGCCTGGAATTCCTGTATCCAGGCCGGGCGGCGGACGGAAAGTTTCGGCGGCTGCATCGGTGTTCCCTTTCCCTGTTCCTGCCGGGCGGGGCGCGCCACGGCCGGGCAATTCTGTCACAGCTTGCGGGCGCCGCGCGCGTCCGGCAACCGCACCCGCGCCCGGCACGTTCGCCCCCTGCCTGAGCGGATTCAAGAGGAGCGGGCGATGACGACGACCTTGCGGTGGGCGGCCCTGGGCGGGCTGCTGGTGCTGGCGGCCTGCGGCACCAACCCGAACGAACGCACCACCGGCGGCGCGGCGGCCGGGGCGGCGACCGGCGCCGGCATCGGGGCGATCGCCGGGCCGCCGGGCATGGCGCTCGGCGCC
>JAKAZX010000268.1 GCA_021826485.1 Pseudomonadota bacterium
GATCTCGATCCTGCGCGGCCGGCACCGCCGGCGGCTGCTGCTGAAGACGCGGCGGGAGGTGGCGGTGCAGCCGCTGCTGCGGGCGTGGCTGGACAAGGTGCCGGTGCGGGGTACCGCCCGGGTGGCCGTGGACGTGGACCCGATGAGCTTCCTGTAGCCCGCTGACCGCCGTGTTGCGCCCCCATTAAGCCCATGCTAGACGCGCCGCCGCCGCGCGGCACCCCGGCCGCGTCCCGCAACAGCATGGAATCTCCCCGTGGCCTCTGGCGGCTCCACAGTCTCCTCCGGCGGGCTGACCGAACGGTACGCCGCCGCGCTTTATTCGCATGCCGAGGATCAGCACGCCCTCGATGCCGTGATGTCGGAGATGGAGTCGCTCGGCCAGACCATCGACGCCTCCGCCGACCTGCGCCGCGTGCTCGACAGCCCGCTGATCGACGTGCACGAGGCGCAGCGCGCCGTGCGCGCCGTGCTGGCGGCCGAGGGGTTCGGGCGGATCGTGCAGGATTTCGCCTCGGTCGTCGTCACCAACCGCCGGCAGCGGCAGTTGCGCACCATGGTGTCCGCCTTCGCTGCGCTGGTCGCCGAAAAGCGCGGCATCCAGGTCGCGCATGTCAGCAGCGCCCATCCGCTGACCGACGTGCAGGAACAGCAGTTGCGCGCCCGGCTGATCGAGGCCGGATACGGCAACGTCAACATCCACAAGCACGTGGACCCGACCCTGCTCGGCGGCCTGGTGGTGCGGATCGGCGCACGCCTCTATGATTCAAGCCTCAAATCCCGGCTGCAGCGCCTGCAGTACGCCATGAAGGGAGCCGCCTGAGATGGACATCCGCCCAGCCGAGATCTCGGAAATCCTGAAGAAGCAGATCGCCAATTTCGACACCGAGGCGAATGTCGCCGAGACCGGGCAGGTGCTTTCCGTCGGCGACGGGATCGCGCGCGTGTTCGGGTTGCAGAACGTGATGGCCGGCGAGCTGGTGGAGTTTCCCTCTGCCGGGCTGAAGGGCATGGCGCTGAACCTGGAGACCGACAATGTCGGCATCGTGGTGTTCGGCGACGACCGCGCGATCCGCGAGGGCGACACGGTCAGCCGCACCGGGCGCATCGTCGATGTGCCGGTCGGCAAGGGCCTGCTCGGCCGCGTGGTCGATGGCCTGGGCCAGCCGATCGACGGCAAGGGGCCGATCGAGGGCGAGCGGCGGCTGGTGGAAGTCAAGGCCCCCGGCATCATCCCGCGCAAGTCGGTGCATGAGCCGGTGCAGACTGGCATCAAGGCGATCGACGCGCTGATCCCGGTCGGCCGCGGGCAGCGCGAGCTGATCATCGGTGACCGGCAGACCGGCAAGACCGCCGTCATCATCGACACCATCCTGAACCAGAAGCAGGCCAACGCCAGCGGCGACGAGAAGAGCAAGCTGTACTGCATCTACGTCGCGGTCGGGCAGAAGCGCTCCACGGTGGCGCAGATCGTGCGTACGCTGGAGGAATTCGGCGCGATGGAATACTCCATCGTGGTCGCGGCGACCGCGTCCGATCCGGCGCCGATGCAGTTCCTGGCGCCCTATACCGGCTGCACGATGGGCGAGTATTTCCGCGACGGCGGGATGCACGCGGTGATCTTCTACGACGACCTGTCCAAGCAGGCGGTGTCGTACCGGCAGATGTCACTGCTGCTGCGCCGCCCGCCGGGACGCGAGGCGTATCCGGGCGACGTGTTCTACCTGCATTCGCGCTTGCTGGAGCGGGCGGCGAAGATGAACGACGACCACGGCGCAGGCAGCCTGACGGCGCTGCCGGTGATCGAGACGCAGGCCGGCGACGTTTCCGCCTATATCCCGACCAACGTCATCTCCATCACCGACGGCCAGATCTTCCTGGAGACGGAGCTGTTCTTCCGCGGCATCCGCCCGGCGGTGAATGTCGGCCTGTCGGTATCGCGCGTCGGATCGGCGGCGCAGATCAAGGCGATGAAGCAGGTTGCCGGCCGCATCAAGCTGGAACTGGCGCAATACCGCGAAATGGCGGCGTTCTCGCAGTTCGCCTCGGACCTCGATGCCTCGACGCAGAAGCTGCTGGCGCGCGGCTCGCGGCTGACCGAGCTGCTCAAGCAGCCGCAGTTCGCCCCGGTGCCGGTGGAGGAGCAGGTGGTCGGACTGTTCGCCGGCGTGCGCGGCTATCTGGACGGCATCGATGTCGGCCGCGTCGGCGCCTTCGAGCGGCAGTTGCTGAGCGAGGTGCGCGCGCGCGAACCGGGCCTTCTGGAAGCGATCCGGACCGACCGGGAGCTGAAGCCGGAGACCGAGAAGAAGCTGGTCGCGTTTCTCGACGGTTTCACCAAGGCGTTCGCGTGAGGCGAATGGACGGGGTCCTGACATGCCCAGCCTGAAAGCGCTTCGCAGCCGCATCACCAGCGTCAAATCGACGCAGAAGATCACCAGCGCGATGAAGATGGTGGCGGCCTCGAAGCTGCGCCGCGCGCAGACGCAGGTGGAGGCGGCCCGCCCGTACGCGCAGCGCATGGAGCGGATGCTGGCCTCGCTTGCGGCCAATGTCGGCAACCAGCCGAACGCCCCGAAGCTGCTGGTCGGCACCGGGCGCGATCAGGTGCATCTGCTGGTGCCCGTCACCGGCGACCGCGGCCTGGCCGGCGCGTTCAATTCCAGCGTCGGGCGACTGACGCGCGGTCTTGCACGGCGGCTGGAGGCCGAGGGCAAGACGGTGAAGATCCTCGCCGTCGGCCGCAAGGGCCGCGACCTGCTGCGGCGCGAAATGGCCAGCCGCATCGTCGATGACATCAGCTATGCCGGCCGCAAGAGCGTCGGTTTCGCCGACGCCCAGGCGATCGCCGCGCGCATCATCGCCATGCTGGAAGCCGGCGAGTTCGACAGTTGCACGCTGGTGTTCAACCGCTTCGCCTCGGTGATCTCCCAGGTGCCGACGGAAATGCGGCTGATTCCGGTGGCGATCCCCGAACAGTCGGCGGCCGAGGGCGACGCGGCGAAGCGGGCGCAGTACGAGTTCGAGCCGGATGAGGAAACCATCCTGGCGCGCCTGCTGCCGCAGAACCTCGCCATCCAGATCTATCGCGCCTTGCTGGAGAATGCCGCCGGCTTCTATGGCGCGCAGATGACGGCGATGGACAACGCGACACGCAATGCCGGCGACATGATCAAGCGGCTGACGCTGAACTACAACCGGGCGCGGCAGGCGAACATCACCAGGGAACTGATCGAGATCATCTCCGGCGCCGAAGCCCTCTGACCATCGCAGGGCGGGTGCTGCGCGAACACAGGGAATCCGAACTATGGCCAGCAACAATGTCGGGCGGGTGACGCAGGTTCTGGGCGCCGTCGTCGACGTGCAGTTCGACGGCGATCTGCCGTTCATCCAGAGCGCGCTTTCCACCAGCATCGGCGACCGGCTGCTGGTGCTGGAAGTGGCGCAGGAACTGGGTGAGCGCACGGTGCGCTGCATCGCCATGGACAGCACCGACGGGCTGGTGCGCGGCCAGGAAGTCACCGACACCGGCGGGCCGATCACCATGCCGGTGGGTCCCGAGACTCTCGGGCGCATCATGAACGTGATCGGCGACCCGGTCGATGAACGTGGTCCCGTCCACACCGCGCAGCGCTACCCGATCCACCGCGACGCGCCGTCCTTCGAGGATCAGGCGGCGTCGGCCGAAATTCTCGTCACCGGCATCAAGGTGGTCGATCTGCTGGCACCCTATTTGAAGGGCGGCAAGGTCGGCCTGTTCGGCGGCGCCGGCGTCGGCAAGACGGTGCTGATCCAGGAGCTGATCAACAACATCGCCAAGGCGCATGGCGGCGTCTCGGTGTTCGCAGGCGTGGGCGAGCGGACGCGGGAGGGCAACGACCTCTATCATGAGATGATCGACGCCGGCGTCATCAAGCTCGGCGACAACACCACCGAAGGGTCGAAGGTGGCGCTGGTCTATGGCCAGATGAACGAACCGCCGGGCGCGCGGGCGCGCGTCGCGCTGTCCGGCCTGACCGTCGCCGAGTATTTCCGCGACGAGGAAGGGCAGGACGTGCTGTTCTTCGTCGATAACATCTTCCGCTTCACCCAGGCGGGCGCGGAAGTGTCGGCGCTGCTCGGCCGCATCCCCTCGGCGGTGGGCTACCAGCCGACGCTGGCGACCGACATGGGCGCGTTGCAGGAGCGGATCACCTCCACCAAGAAGGGGTCGATCACCTCCGTCCAGGCGATTTACGTGCCGGCCGACGACCTGACCGACCCGGCGCCGGCGACGTCGTTCGCGCATCTGGACGCGACCACGGTGCTGTCGCGGCAGATCGCCGAACTTGGCATCTATCCGGCGGTCGATCCGCTCGACTCCACTTCTCGCTCGCTCGACCCGCGCATCGTGGGCGAGGAGCATTATCAGGTGGCGCGTGAAGTGCAGCGCGTGTTGCAGACCTACAAGTCGCTGCAGGACATCATCGCGATCCTGGGCATGGACGAACTGTCGGAGGAGGACAAGCTGATCGTCGCGCGTGCGCGCAAGATCCAGCGCTTCCTGTCGCAGCCGTTCCATGTCGCGGAAGTGTTCACCGGCTTCCCCGGCGTGTTCGTGCCGGTTGCCGACACGATACGCAGCTTCAAGGCGATCGTCGCCGGCGAGTACGACCATCTGCCGGAAGCCGCCTTCTACATGGTCGGCACGATCGAGGAAGCGGTGAAGAAGGCCGAGAGCATGAAGGCCGCCGCCTGATGCCGCTCGACCTCGAAATCGTCTCGCCGGAACGGCTGCTGCTGTCGCGGCCGGTGGACATGGTCGTGATCCCGGCGGAGGAAGGCGATCTCGGCGCGCTGCCCCAGCACGCGCCGATGATCGTGCTGTTGCGCGGCGGGCTGGTGCGGCTGTTCGAGGGCGGGCAGATCATCGAACGGCTGTTCGTCAGCGGCGGCTTCGCCGAGATCACGCCGACCCGCGTGACCGTGCTGGCCGACGAGGCGATGCCGCCCGAGGCGGTGTCGCGGGCGGAGGGGGAACGGCGACTGGTGGCGGCGCAGGCCGAATACGACGCCACCAACAAGGCCGATGTGCCGGCGCTGGATCTGGCGATGGCGAAGATGCAGTCCGCGCGCGCGATGATCGAGGTGGCGGGCAGCGGAAGTTAGCTGCGCCCGGTCAGCTCCGCGACCGTCGCGTCCATCCGCGCCAGATAGTCCTTCATGTCCAGGTGCCGCTCGGCATAGCGGCGCGCATTGGCGCGCAGCCGGCGGTTCAGCTTGTCGTCCTCCAGCACTTCCAGGACGGTCCGCGCCAGCATCTTGGCATCCAGGCCGGGCACCAGCAGCCCGGTGCGGCCGTGCGCGATGAACTCGGCCACCGATTCCACGTCCGCCGCCACGATGGCGCAGCCGCAGGCCATCGCCTCCCGCAAGGACCAGGAGGCGACGAACGGATAGGTCAGATAGACATGCGTGTCTGACCGCTGCAACAGCCGCAGATAGGTATCGTAGGGAATCTGGCCCGGCATCAGCACGCGCTTCTCGTCGTATTTGCCGGCCATTTCCTTCTGCATACGCTCCCGCCACGTGCCTTCCGCCAGACGCGCGCCGTAGCTCACCTCATCGCCGCCGACCATCACCACCTTCACGTCCGGTCGCGCCAGCAGATCGGGCAGGGCGCGCATCATGACGTGAAAGCCGCGATACGGCTCCAGATTGCGCGCGACGTAACTCACCAGCTTCTCGTCGGGCGACACGCGGAACTCGCCGATCGCGAAATCCTCGCGCCGCGCCGCAGGCTTCGGGCGGCAGACATCCAGCCGCGCGCCTTCGCGGATCAGCCGGATCTGCCGCTGCGCCCAGTCGGGGTAGCG
>JAKAZX010000269.1 GCA_021826485.1 Pseudomonadota bacterium
GGTCAACTGGCCGGACGCGACCAGTTTCGGCGTCTGCGCCGCGGCGGTCGCGGCCGGCAGCAGCAGCATGAGCGTCAGGCGCAGGATGCGGGCGATCATGGGTCGCTCCTTCAGGCCGGGGCGAGGGTTCGCGGATGGGCGGGACGGCGCAGGCCGAGGTGGTCGCGCAGCATGGTGCCGGAATAGTCGCGGCGATACAGGCCGCGGCGTTGCAATTCCGGTACCACCTGCTCGACGAATTCGGCAAGCCCGGTCGGCAGCACGTGGAACTGCATCATGAAGCCATCGGCGGCACCCGCCTCGATCCAGGCCTGCATGGTGTCGGCGATCTGCGCCGGGGTGCCCTTGATGGTCTTGCGCCCGCGCTCGTAGCGCAGATAGAGCTGCCGCAGTGTCGGGTTCTCCTCGCGGATGATCTTCATGATCCCGTCGAAGAACGCCTTGTGCAGATTGGCCGATTGCGGCAGCCGCTCCGCCGGGATCGGTTCGTCCAGCGGCAGGTCCGACAGGTCCGTCTCCAGGTCGGTGCCGAGGCGGAAGCGGCCGACATCGGGGTGCATCAGTTCCTGCAACTGCTGGTGCTTCGCCTCCGCCTCCGCCGCGGTGCGGCCGACGATCACCGGCATCCCGGCCAGGATGCGCAGCTCCTCCGGCGCGCGGCCGTATTTCGCCATGCGGCCCTTGAGGTCCTGGTACGACCGGCGGGCCTCCTCGATCCCGGCGGCGCTGGCGAACACCACTTCCGCCGTGCGCGCCGCGAGTTCGAGCCCGGTATCCGACGCGCCGGCCTGGATGATGACCGGGTGGCCCTGCGGGCTGCGCGCGATGTTCAGCGCGCCGTTCACCTCGAAGAAATCGCCCTTGTGATGCACCACGTGCTGCTTCGCGGGGTCGAGGATGCGGCCGGTCACGCGGTCGCGGATGAACGCGCCATCCTCCCACGTGTCCCAGAGTTTCTTCACCACATCGACGAACTCCCCGGCACGGCGGTAGCGCTGCGCGTGCGGCGGCAGCGCGGTGTGGCCGAAATTGCGCGCCGCATAGTCGTTGGCGGAGGTGACGACATTCCACGCCGCCCGCCCGCCGCTCAGATGGTCGATCGAGGCGAACTGCCGGGCGACGTTGTACGGCTCGGAGAAGCTGGTGGAGACGGTGCCGCCGAGGCCGATATGCGTGGTCGCGCCGGCCAGCGACGCCAGCAGCGTCACCGGCTCGAAGCTGTTCATGTACATCGGAAACCTGCTCCAGGCGTGCAGGTTGTCGGTGCGCGCGGCGGGCGTGTCGGCGATGAAGAACAGGTCGAACTTGCCACGCTCCGCCAGCCGCGCGATGCGCTGGAAATAGCCGATGTCGTTGGCGGCGGCGGGGTTGCTGTCCGGGTGCAGCCAGGACGCGGGATGCGTGCCGGTCGGCTGGTCGATCAGGATGGCCAGCGAGATCGATGCCTGCTGCGTCACGTCATCCGTTCCCCGGTCAGACCGCGGGGACGGTAGCCGAGGCCGGTCGGCGCCGTCCAGCCGCCGCTACCAGTGCAGCGGCGTGAACAGGCTGTAGCGGAAGAACATCACGCCGCCATAGGCAAGCCGCGCGCCGTCGTCGCGGACGTGTTCGTAGCCCGGCAGGAAGGCGGTGACGGACAGCGACCACAGCCGGCGGGTGTAGATCACGCCCGGGTCGATCAGCAGCGCCTGCCCGCCGGTCCCCGCCACTTTCTGCCCGCCGGCGCGGTTGGCGACGGCGGAGGTGAAATTGGCTTCCAGCGAGCCGTACACCTCCGCCGGCACGTCGCCTTCCAGGTCGCTTGGCCACAGCAGGTAGTGGAAGCCGACATCGGCATAGGCGGTGTTGCCGAAGCGGTAGCCGGCATCGGCGGAGTTGGCCTGGTAGCCGATTTCCGCCCCGCCGTTCCAGTACAGCGTCTGCCAGGACGCGGTGATGGCATCGCGCGACCCCCAGGTGCCGGCGCCCGGCTGGGCGGATCGCGGCAGGGCAGGGTTGGCGCTGTCCATGCCGGTGGGCAGGCTGGCGCCGATATAGGGCGCGATGCGGAAGGTCGAGCCGACGCCGTCCACCTGATAGACGGTGTAGCGCGCCTCCAGCAGCGTGTCGCCGAAGCCCAGCGCGGTCGCCGGATGCGTGCCGCCGCCGGGCGACGGAACCGGAACGGTGGTCTCGATCAGGCTGGTGTTCTGCACGATGATGGCGATGTCGGGCGAGGCGCCGTAGATCAGCACGTTCTTGTCGAAGGCGGTGCTGACGCCGTCGGTGCTCTGCTCGAATTCCGGCTGGGTGCGGATGATGACGTTGCCGGCCGAGATCGGCGAGGCGCCGGGGAAGGTCAGTTGCGCGCGCGCCGGGCTGGCCGCGAGGCACGCGGCGATCCCGCCGAGCGGGAGCAGGAAGCGGCGCAACGTCTATTGCTTTGCCGTTGCGGGGTGCCAGGTGATGTCGCCGGGCGTGTAACTGGCGCTGCGCACCGCTTCCCGCAGTTGCTCGTCCGTTACCGTGGCGCCGGGGCGCAGTTGCACCCGGGCGATCCCGTGCAGCAGGTCGAAATGCACCTGCTCGACGCCCGGCAGCCCGCCCAGATGCTTGAGCAGGCCGAACGTGGCGCCCGGCGCGACCACGCCCTTGACGATCATCTGTGCCTCGCCGCCCGTCTCCTCGGCAACGGCGGCCGTGCCGGTGGCCAGCAGCAGCAATCCTCCGGCGAGCAGGCCGCGCCACCGCCTGCCCACGAACCCGTGTCCGTCCATGCGATCCCCGGTCTTCTTCGCATATGCAGCGTATGACGGAACTGCGAACGGTCAAGGCCCGAATCCATGCGCAAATTGTCTGGCGGCCGGGCTTGCGGCGCGCCAGGATGGCCGGATGACGCAGAAACAGTTGCGCAAGCTGGTGGAACGGTACCGGGTCACCGCCGGCAGCCACTTCCGGCTGAAGGACCACGATCCCGCCGATCGCGGCGGTGGACTGGTCAATCACGATGAAAGCGCCACGCTGCTGGCGGACGGGGTGCAGCGCCTGGCCGCGCTGCAGGAAAAACTCTATCCGCAGGACCAGTGGGCCATGCTGTGCGCGTTCCAGGCGATGGACGCGGCCGGCAAGGACGGCACCATCAAGCACGTCATGTCCGGGGTGAACCCGCAGGGCGTGGAGGTGACCAGCTTCAAGCAGCCCGGGCCGGAGGAGCTGGCGCACGACTTCCTGTGGCGCATCAGCCGCCGGCTGCCCCAGCGCGGCAAGATCGGCGTGTTCAACCGCAGCCATTACGAGGAGGTGCTGGTGGTGCGCGTGCACCCCGAGCTGCTGGCGCGCCAGCACCTGCCGCCGGCGCTGAACGGCCGCAAGGTCTGGCAGCACCGGCTGAAGGACATCGCCTCCTTCGAACGGTATCTCAGCCGCCAGGGCTTCGTGATCCTGAAATTCTTCCTCAACATCTCGCGCGCCGAACAGAAGCGCCGCTTCCTCGCGCGGCTCGACACGCCGGACAAGAACTGGAAGTTCAGCGCCGCCGACATCGCCGAGCGCGGCCACTGGGACGACTATATGGCCGCCTACCAGGACGCGATCGCCGCCACCGCGACCGAGCACGCGCCGTGGTACGTGGTCCCGGCCGACCACAAATGGTTCGCCCATCTGGTGGTGGTCGAGGCGATGGTGGCGGCGCTGGAGGACCTCGACCTGCACGTGCCCGAGGTGACGGACAAGATGCGCGCCGAACTCGCCGCCGCCCGGGTGAAGCTGGAGGCGGAGGACGGTTAGCCGAACACCTCCGGCCACGCCGCCCGCAACGCCGCGTCGGCGGCCTCCATGCTGGCCGGGATGCCGAGGGCGGCGAGACTGGTGACGCCGTGGGCGCTGATGCCGCAGGGCACGATGCCCGCATAATGGTCAAGCTCCGGCGCGACATTGAGCGCGATGCCGTGCCAACTCACCCAGTGCGTGATGCGCACGCCGATCGCGGCGATCTTCGCCTCCGTCCCCGTCCGGCGGTCGGCGACCCAGATGCCGATGCGCCCGGCGCGCCGCTCCCCCCGCACGCCGAACCGGGCGAGCGCGCGGATCAGCCACTCCTCCAGGCGCGTGACGTAGGCGCGCAGGTCGCGGGGCGGCAGGTGCCGCCCGCGCTCGCGGGTCAGGTCCAGCATCACATAGGCGGTGCGCTGGCCCGGGCCGTGATAGGTCCACTGCCCGCCTCGCCCCGCCGCGAAGGTCGGGAAGCGGTCCGGCGTGCGCAGATCGCCAGCGGCGGCGGACGTGCCGGCGGTGTAGAGCGGCGGGTGCTCGACCAGCCACACCAGCTCCGGTGCCGTTGCGGCACGAATCGCGTCAACCCGCGCTCGCATGGTCTTGACCGCTTCGGGATACGGTGTCAGCCCATCGGCGCGAAGCCATTCGACGGCGGGCGCCACGGGATCGCAACGATCCGCCGGCGCCGGCTGGAGTGCGGCTTGCATTGCCGGATGAAATAGGGCGGCGCCGCGCCGCGAACAATGGAGGACCGGATGCAGAGCAGGCGAGACCTCATGCGGGCGGCGCTGGCCGCGCCGCTGGCGGCGGGCGTGGTCCCGGCGCTGATCGGCCGCGCGCAGGCGGCGGACCCGTACCGG
Organism: Pseudomonadota bacterium; assembly: GCA_021826485.1. GTDB lineage: Bacteria > Pseudomonadota > Alphaproteobacteria > Acetobacterales > Acetobacteraceae > JAFKFJ01. The sequence continues at coordinate 4,614 of JAKAZX010000269.1, forward strand.
GTGGCGTTCATGTACGTCGCCCCGGTCGAGGAAGCCGGCTACACCTTCCAGCACGATCTCGGCCGCCGCGCGGTCGCCGAGAAGTTCGGATCGAAGGTCAAGGTCAGCTACGTCGAGAACGTGCCCGAAGGCGCGGACGCCGAGCGTGTGGTGCGCAAGCTGGCGCAGTCCAACGATCTGGTGTTCACCACCTCGTTCGGCTTCATGAACCCGACGGTGAAGGTCGCCGCGCAGTTCCCCAAGGTGAAGTTCGAGCACGCCACCGGCTACAAGCGCGCCGCCAACCTCTCGACCTATTCCGGCCGCTTCTACGAGGGCCGGTTCCTCGCCGGCGTGATCGCCGGGCGGATGACCAAGAGCAACGTGCTCGGCTTCGTCGGCGCCTTCCCGATCCCGGAGGTGGTGCAGAACATCAACGCCTATGCCATCGGCGCCCGCATGGTGAACCCGAAGGCGGTGGTCAAGGTGGTGTGGGTCAGCACCTGGTACGATCCGGGCAAGGAGCGTGCGGCCGCCGACACGCTGATGAGCCAGGGCGCCGACGTGCTGGTGACCCACACCGACAGCGCCGCCGTGCAGGAAGCCGGCGAGCAGCGCGGCGTCTGGACGATCGGCTATGACAGCGACATGGGCCGCTACGGCCCCAAGACCTGCCTGACCTCGGTGGTCAGCGACTGGACCGGCTACTACATCCAGGAAGTCCAGGCGGCGATGGACGGCACCTGGAAAAGCCACGACACCTGGGGCGGCCTGAAAAGCGGCATGGTGCGCATGGCGCCGTTCAACAAGGCGCTGCCGCAGGCGGTGGCCGACGAGACGATGGCCCGCCAGGCCGACATCGAATCGGGCAAGCTCGCCCCGTTCCAGGGGCCGCTGAAGGACCAGGCGGGGGCGACCAAGGTTGCCGCCGGCGCGCGCCTGTCCGACCCGGAAATCCTCGGCATGAACTGGCTGGCCGAGGGCGTCGAAGGCAAGCTCGGCTGACGCCTGCCCGGCGCCGTCCGCCGGCGGGCGGGCGGCGCCGGAATTGCCGGCGCCGGCGCGGCCGTCTAGCCTTCCGCATCGCAGCATGAAGGGCCGCCATGGCCGCGCACCACCACCTGCACGCCAGCCCGGAAACCTGCCACTGGGGCTATTTCGACGGCACGCTGCCGCCGGTGCTCACCATCGCCGACGGCGACCGGGTGACGGTGGAGACCGTGTCCGGCGCGGCGGAGGACCTGCCGCCGCCCGGGTTTCACG
>JAKAZX010000006.1 GCA_021826485.1 Pseudomonadota bacterium
TCGAGCAGAAGACCATAGTCCCGATAGCTTAGCCCGGCACCGCCGAATTCCTGCGGAATCGTGCTGCCAAGATAGCCGTGGGGAGCAAGTGCCCTGTACATCTCCCGCCACTGTGTCGCAGAGACTTTCCGGCCCGCCGGCAACGACGCGACAATCGGATCGACAACCCGCGCGACAACGTCCCGCACAGCTTCGACCAGTTCGTGAGCGTTCCGCCGGCTTGCCATTCCGGTCACTCGCCCCGGAAGTTCGGCCTTCTTCGCTCCTTCAGCGCGGCGATCCCCTCCCGCGTGTCGAAGCTTCCCTCCATGCGCTCGGCCCACCGCGTTTCGATCGCCATCGCGGCCTCGGGGGAGTCGTAGTATTGCGCACGAACCCCCTGCTTGATCGCCTGGAATACGAGGGGAGATCCTCCCGCAATGCGTCTCGCGATCTCGGCGCAGCGAAGATCGAATTCTCCGGCCGGCAGCACTTTCGTAACCAGACCCATCGCCTTGGCCTCATCCGCCGTCACATCCTCCCCGAGGATGAGCAGGTCGAGCGTGTGGTTGCGGCCGATGAAATGGGCCAGGCGAGTGAGGCTGATCCCCCAACTCGGGATGACGCCGATGTAGGCATCGCCGGTTCGGAAGATCGCGTCTTCGCACGCCAGCCGCACGTCGCAGGCCTGCGCCACCGCGAAGCCACCGCCGATGCACCAGCCACGGACGGCGGCGACCACCGGCTTCGGCGAGTTCTCAATGGCACGGATCAGCGACCGGCCGAGCTCACGGGCTTCCTGCCCGCCTTCGGACGCCCTCGCCGCATCGAGCTTTGCCCCTGCCGAGAACGCGCGGGTTCCCTGGCCTCGCAGCACGATGCAGCGCGTCGACTCCGCCGCCGCAAGCGCGCCGAACGCGGCGATCAGGGAGGAAATGGCCTCGCGGGAAAGCAGATTGAGGGGAGGCGAATCGATCGTGACCGTCGCGATACCCTCCGACTCGTCCACGATGATGCCCTGGAGTCCGGTCTGCAAGGCTTCCTCCCGCTTTTCAACGGCGCCGTTCAAGTCCCGGAGCCACGTGAGCCACGAACAATTGGGGCGGACCGCGCATCGTATGGTCAGACCGCGGCACGGCCCCCGGCGCATGCCCGCAAGCTCCTTCTTCCCCTTGAGTCCCGCTGTACCACCCGCCCGAGCAAATGCGCCAGCGGCAGGGCGGCTTCACGCAAAGCTCATCTCGGTCAGCGGCAGGACCTTGACCCCCGCAGCCTCGAGCCCCTTGCGCACGGCCGTAGCCACCGCAACGCCGGTGGGTTCGTCGCCATGCACGCAAAGACTGTCGATCTTGCACGGGATGTGCTTGCCGTTGCGAGACACGATCCGTCCGTTGACGATCATCTCCAGCACTTGCCTCATCGCAACGGCCGGGTCCTTATGCACCGCGCCCGGCAGCTTTCGCGAGGTGAGGTTTCCGTCGTCGTCATACTGGCGGTCGCAAAAGCCCTCCACCGCGACCTTCAAGCCGAGTTCGCGGCCAACCTTCTCCATCTGGGACCCGGCGAGCGCCACATAGATGATGTCGCGATCGACCACCTTGATGGCACGACCGATCGCGGCGGCATATTCGGCGTTCTCGGCCGCCATGTTGTTGAGCGCACCATGCGGCTTTAGATGCGTCACCTTCGCCCCGGCATAACATGCCATCGCCTGCAACGAACCGATCTGGCAGGCCACCATGTATTCGAGATCGTCGGTCCGCATGTCGATCCGGCGGCGGCCGAACCCCCAGAGATCGTTGAATCCGGGATGGGCACCAATGCTGACGCCTTCCTGCACAGCCAGCCGGACCACGCGGTGCATCGTGATCGGATCGCCGGCATGATAGCCGCAGGCGATGTTGGCGGAGCTGATTACCTTCAGAATGCCGGCATCGTCGCCGATATCGTAGGCCCCGAAACCCTCGGCCATATCGGCATTGAGATTAACTGCAAGCGTCATTTCATGATCCGTCCAACGCAAACACCCCGCCACGCACGGGCGATCCCGCCTCTGAAAGAGCATATGAACCGATAATCAGTATGACAAGCACTATTCGTCCGATCACCGGCGTCCCTGGTCCACGGCATGCGCCCCGACCGCTATTGCGCAGCCACGAAGGACGCGGCAATGACGGTTGCCCACGAGTCCGGGCCAGCCGGCGGCCGGCGCGAAGGACCCGGACGGGAGCGGCCTCCCACTTGTCTTGTCTTACTATAAATAGTATGTACGCTGGGGAATGTGGCGGCGATCGCGACGAACCCGCGCCCGCCAGAATGCCAATCGTGTCGGATGAAGCAGGCATGTCGAACGCGTCGAAGCCGGCCATCGCCATCATCGGAGGCACCGGGGATCTGGGCTCGGCGCTTGCCGCCGTGTGGGCTGCCGCCGGCTACCAGATCGTCATCGGCTCCCGTTCCCGGGAGAGAGCCGAAGCGATCGCCGCCAGGCTGGGCGACGGGGTTCGCGGCGATGACAACGTCGGCGCGGCTCGCGCGGCGGATGTGATTGTGCTGGCGGTTCCGTTCGCGAGTCATGAGCAGACCATTGAGGAAATAAGGACTGCGGTCGAGGGCAAGATCGTCGTCGACGCGGTAGTGCCGCTGGTTCCGCCGAAGGTGTCAGCGGTGCAGCTTCCGGGCGAGGGTTCCGCGGCCCAAATTGCGCAGCGACTGCTCGGCGGCGGGGTTCGGGTGGCCTCCGCCTTCCATAACGTCAGCGCGAAGGAACTCCACGCCGGGGGGCGCGTCGATTGCGACGTGCTCGTCTTCGCCGATGACAAGGAGGTCCGCAATCTCGTAATCGACCTCGCAGGGGTCGTCGCGCGGCGCGGCGTAGGCGGCGGCAGCCTTGCCAATTCTGCCGCGGCTGAAGCCATGACCTCGGTGCTGATCTGGATCAATCGTCACTACAAAGTGGCGGGCGCCGGTGTCCGGATCACCGGCCTTGAAGCCGCCGGTCCGGCCTGACGGCCGATGACGCCACCGCCGGTTTCATTCTTTGCGGTGCCGGGCATTCCCTTGATCGAGCCGGGCGACGACCTGGCCGGCATCCTGGCCGAGGCCCTCCGCCGCGCCGGGCTTGCGCTTCAGGACGATGATGTGCTGGTGGTGGCGCAGAAGATCGTCTCCAAGGCGGAGGGGCGCTACGTGGATATCGACCGCATCACGCCGTCCCAGGCGGCCGTCGAGATCGCGCGCAAGATCGGCAAGGACCCCCGGCGCGTGGAGGTCGTCCTGCGCGAGTCCGACGAGATCGTAAAGCTCGGGCCTCATGTCATCATCACGGCCCACCGGCTCGGCTTCGTGATGGCGAATGCCGGCGTCGACGAATCCAATATCGACCATCTCGATGGGGGCGGCCGTGTCCTCCTGCTGCCCCGCAACCCTGATGGGAGTGCCGCCGCGCTGAAGGGCGCGCTCGATGCGATGTTTGGCGCCTCCGTCGCCGTGCTGATCAACGACAGTTTCGGGCGTCCCTGGCGCAATGGCGTGGTCGGCGTCGCGCTTGGCGCCGCGGGCCTGCCCGCGCTCGTGAGCCGTGTCGGCACGCGCGACCTGTTCGGCCGTCCGCTGCGGGTGACCGAGATCGCTGCCGCCGACGAACTCGCCTCGGCCGCTTCGCTGCTGATGGGGCAGGCGGCCGAAGGCCTCCCCGCGATACTCGTGCGGGGGCTTCGTTTGGATGCGCCGGCCTGCCCGGCTGCCGCACTATTGCGCAATCGCGAGACGGACCTGTTCCGATGAGCTCCCTCCGGACCCGCAACAACCGTGTGGTCGCCCTGTGCGGCGGGGTCGGCGGCGCGAAGCTCGCGTACGGGCTGGCGCGCATCCTGCGGAGCGACCTGACCGTCATCGTCAACACGGGCGACGACTTCGAACATCTGGGCCTGATGATCTCGCCCGATATCGACACGGTGATCTACACCCTTGGTCGCCGCGCCGACAGGGAGCGCGGATGGGGCCGCACCGGCGAGAGCTGGCGCTTCATGGAGGCGCTCGACGAACTCGGCGGGGAGACCTGGTTCCGGCTCGGCGATCTCGACTTGGCCATGCACGTGCTGCGCACAAGGGACCGGCAGGCCGGCCGCTCGCTCACCGCCATCACCACCGAGATCGCAGAGCGGTTCGGCATCGCGGCAACCATCCTGCCCGTATCGGACCATCCGGTCCGCACGATCGTTGAAACGCCCGACGGCGATCTGCCCTTTCAGCGCTACTTCGTCGAGCAGCGGTGCATCCCGCGGGTCACGGGTGTCAGGCTCGAATGTGCGGCCAATACGGACACAACCGCCCAGGTACGCCGGGCCTTCGGCGCGCCCGGCCTGCGCGGCGTCGTGATCTGCCCGTCCAATCCGTATCTCAGCATTGATCCGATCCTGGCCGTTCCAGGGATGCTGGCGCTTCTCAAGGTGACGATGGTACCGATCGTCGCCGTATCCCCGATCATCGGCGGGGCCGCAGTGAAGGGTCCGACGACAAAGATCATGAAGGAACTTGAGCTTCCCGCGACGCAGCATTCGATCTTCCAGCATTATGCCGGCCTGATCGACGGGCTGGTGATCGACGAAGCCGATCGCGCCGAGCGCGGATTGACGGGCGTTGCGGTCAAGGTGACGCGAACCCTGATGGAGGATGAAGTCGATCGCGAACAGCTTGCCCACGACGTGCTGCAGTTCATCGACGAGATCGCCGGAGAGGCCAAGGCGCCGTGATGGCCGCGCCGGCTTTGCCACAAAGTGTCTGGGCGGTCGTTCCGGTGAAGCGATTCGACAGGGCAAAGCAGCGACTCGCCCGCGTGCTCGGCGGCGCCGAGCGCGCCGCGCTCGCCGCGGCGATGCTGGGCGACGTGCTCGAACAGATCGCGGCCACCTCGGGGTTCGCCGGCACGCTCGTGGTGAGTGGCGACCCCGAGGCTGCCACGATCGGCCAGGCCTTCGGCGCCACGGCGGTTGCCGATCCCCTGGACGCTGGCACCAATGCCGCGGTCGGGCATGGGATCCGGGCATGCGCCGCGTCGGACGCTTCGGGCGTCATGGTCATTCCCGGCGACATTCCGTTCGTCACCCGCGCCGAACTCACTCGCGTTCTCGCCGCACTTCGACAGGCGCCCGTCGTGCTCGTGCCGGCCTTGCGTGACGGGGGCACCAATCTGCTGGGTCTCTCGCCGCCGGGGGTGATTGCGCCCGCGTTCGGGGCCGGCAGCTTTGCGCGGCATCGCACCGCCGCGCGCGACTTCCAGCCGATCGTGCTTCCGCTCGATGGCGCCGGACACGACATCGACACGCCTGACGATCTCGCCATCGCCCCCAACGTCGCACAATCCGGATCGGGCCGACGAACCCTTGCCTGCCTCGAGCGGTTCGGCCGTCCCCTGCTCCGGCTGCCGACGCAGCGCCTCGAACGGGCAACGCCGCCATGATTCCTGCCGATTTCCTCGCCACCTTCCCGGCGGACCGCCGGCTTTCGCGGGAGGAGGCACTTGGCCTCGTCGCGGTGCAGGATCACACCGCACTTCACGCCGCCGCCGCCCGTCGCCGGGATGCCGCGCATGGCGATCGGGTGTCGTATTCGCGCAAGGTCTTCATTCCGCTGACGCGGCTCTGCCGCGACGTCTGCCATTACTGCACCTTCGCCCAGCCCCCGCAGAAGGGCAGAGCCGCCTATCTCTCGCCCGACCAAGTGCTTGCCATCGCCGAAGCCGGACGGAACGCGGGATGCAAGGAGGCCCTGTTCACCCTCGGCGACAAGCCCGAATTGCGCTACGCGACCGCCCGTGCCGAGTTGCACGCGCTGGGCCATGCGTCCACCCTTTCCTATCTCGCAGAGATGGGCGAGCTGGTCCTGAAGCGGACAGGGCTGCTGGCGCACTTCAATCCGGGATTGATGGCGGATGACAATCTCGCGGCCCTGCGTTCCGTCTCCGTGTCGCAAGGAATCATGCTGGAAAGCGCCTCGTCGCGGCTGTGCGAGAAGGGGGGGCCGCATCACGGGTCGCCGGACAAGCATCCGGCCTTGCGCATCGATACGATCCGCCGGGCGGGCGAGCATGCCATTCCGTTCACCTCGGGCATCCTCATCGGCATCGGCGAGAGCCGTGCGGAGCGGATCGACGCGCTGCTCGCCCTGCGCGATCTGAACGACCGCTATGGCCACATCCAGGAGATCATCATCCAGAACTTCCGGCCCAAGCCCGGAACGCGCATGGCCGATGCCGAAGCCCCGTCGCTGCACGATCATCTCTGGACCATCGCCGTCGCCCGCCTGCTGTTCGAAGCGGGCATGAACCTCCAGGCGCCGCCCAATCTACGCCCTGACGAACTGCCCGCACTGATCGATGCCGGGATCAACGACTGGGGCGGCGTCTCGCCAGTCACGCCGGACCATGTGAACCCGGAAGCGCCGTGGCCGCATCTGGCCGCGCTCGCCGAAGCAACGGCCGCAGCCGGCAAGGTGCTGACCGAGCGGCTCGCGATCTATCCCGCTTTTGCCCGTCAGCCACGGAAATGGCTGTCGGACCGCGTGCGCAAGCCGGTCGGCGACCTTGTCGACGGCGATGGGTGGCCGCGCGGCGACACTTGGTGCCCCGGCCGCGACAGCCCGTTGCCGCAGACGGAGCTGGCCTTTCTGCACGCCGACCCGCCGCGGCGCATCCCGCACGAGATTACCGCCATCCTCGCCACGGTGGAACGCGGCGGCCTGCTCACGGAGCAGGAGATTGTTCAACTGTTCCGGGCGCGCGATCAGGATTTCGCCGCGGTCTGCCGTGCCGCCGACGTCCTGCGCCGGGTGGTGAACGGCGATGTCGTCAGCTACGTGGTCACGCGCAACATCAACTACACCAACATCTGCTCCTTCAGATGCCAGTTCTGCGCCTTCTCCAAAGGCAAGCTGAGCGAGAACCTGCGCGGCCGGCCCTACGATCTCGATCTGCGCGCCATCGCCGATCGCGCGGGCGAGGCCTGGCAGCGGGGTGCCACCGAGGTCTGCATGCAGGGCGGGATTCATCCGTCCTACACGGGCCGGACCTATCTTGAGATCGCGCGGGCAGTGCGGGAGTGCGTGCCGGGGATGCACGTGCATGCGTTCTCGCCGCTGGAGGTATTCCAGGGCGCGAAATCCCTCGGCATCCCGGTCGCGGAGTTCCTGCAGGCGTTGAAGGCCGCGGGGCTTGGCACGCTGCCCGGAACGGCGGCCGAGATTCTCGATGACGAGGTGCGCGCGGTTCTCTGCCCCGACAAGCTCAATACGGCGGAATGGCTGGCAGTCATGCGCGCTGCCCATGCGACGGGGCTTCGCTCCACGGCTACGATCATGTTCGGCCATGTCGACCGCTACGAGCACTGGGCGCGCCACCTCATCCGCATCCGCGACCTGCAGATCGAGACCGGCGGCTTCACCGAATTCGTCCCGCTGCCGTTCGTGCACATGGAGGCGCCGATCTACCTGAAGGGTCGTTCGCGGCCGGGGCCGACCTTTCGGGAGGTGCTGCTGATGCACGCCGTCGCACGCCTCGCGCTGCATCCGCACATCGTCAACATCCAGGCCTCCTGGGTGAAGCTCGGTGCCGAGGGGGTGCGCCAGTGCCTCGGCGCCGGCGTCAACGATCTCGGCGGCACGCTCATGGACGAAAGCATCTCCCGCGCCGCCGGCGCCGCGTACGGGCAGGAGATGACCCCGCAGCGCATGGAAGCGATCATTCGCGCGGCCGGTAGGGTGCCGCGCCAGCGCACCACGCTCTACCGGGACGCACCCGACGAGCGCCGAACCCGATCCTTCCTGGCCGGCGGCCGATCCGCCGCCATCGAAAGCCCGCACGTCGCAGCACTGGAAACCCACTGACCCACGACTATGACCAAGCGATGAATGTGGTCATCCTAATTTAGGTATGTTAGCTTCAATACGGAAATCGGTGCGATCCGCACCCCGTGGACAGGACCGATGACGCGTCGGATCGAGGAGGGATTTTTGGCCGGATCGCCGGTACGAAGCTATGATTCGCTGCGAGGAGGTCTGGCGCGGCGCGATCGCAGCCTGCGCGAGAAGGTCATGTCCCTGCATGACGCCGCCACACTGGTCCAGGACGGGATGTCGGTCGGCATCGGCGGCTCCACCATGTCGCGAACGCCGATGGCCATGATCTGGGAGCTGATACGCCAGCAGCGCCGGCATCTTTCCTGCGCGCGCAGCATCGTTTCGACCGACGGCGACCTGCTGTTCGGCTCGGACGTCGCCGACGAGATCACCACGAGCTGGTTCGCGCAGGGCATCCTGTGGGGCCTCTCGAAGGTCATGCGTCATCACGTCGAAACCGGCGGGAAGCGCTTCTACGAATGGAGCCACATGGCGATCGGAATGCGCTTCCGCGCCGGCGGCATGGGCGTGCCGTTCCTGCCGATCCGCTCGATGCTGGGGTCGGACGTGCTGCGCCAGCGGCCGGAAGCGAAGACCTTCGAGTGCCCCTTCACCGGGGAGACGCTGCTGCTGGTCCCCGCACTCAACCCCGACGTCGCGCTGATCCATGTGCAGCGCTGCGATCCCTACGGCAATGCCCAGATCGACGGCCTGCAGTTCATGGACATCGATCTCGCCATGGCGGCCGACCGGGTCATCCTGACCACCGAGCGCATCGTCTCCAACGAACAGATCCGGCGCGCCCCGGATCAGACCAAGATCCCGTTCTTCTGCGTCGATGCGGTGGTGGAGGTCCCGTTCGGTGCGGCACCGCATGAATGTTTCGGGGTTTACGAGCCGATGATGCGTCACATGGAAGCCTATGTGGCGAAGGTGAACGCCGACCCGGTTGAGGGTATGCGCGACTATCTGGCGCGCCACGTGTACGAACCCGGCAGTTGGACCGACTTCCTGTCCCTGATCGGCCTCGACGAACTGCTCGAGGCGAGCAACCGCGGGCGGAGCATCTACAATGACTGATGTCCCGCACTGCACCGCCGCCGAGATGCTGGCGATCCTGAGCGCGCGGCAGCTTGCGGACGGGCAGGTGGTGTTCGCAGGCGTGGGCATCCCGCTGCTGGCGGCAACCCTCGCCCAGCGGCTGCGCTGCCCGGGCCTGACAATCCTGTTTGAGGGCGGCGTGATCGGCGCCTTCGTCGAGCCGGGGAAGCTGCCGCCCTCCACCAACGATCAGCGCTGCACCAAGCGTGCCAACATGGTGCTCGGCAGCGCCGACGTCCTGCTGCTGCTGCAGCGGGGCTATGTCGATGTCGGGTTCATGGGCGGGGCGCAGATCGATCAGTACGGTAATCTCAACTCTTCCTTCATCGGCGATCCGGCCGCGCCCAGGACGCGGCTGCCCGGCACCGGCGGCGGCAACGATATTTCGAGCCTCACCAACATGATCGTCGCCATGAAGCATGAGCGTCGGCGGTTCGTGAAAGCCGTGGATTTCATCACCAGCCCGGGTTTCATCCGGGGCAATCGGACGCGGGCGGAAAGCGGCCTGCCGGCGGGGGGCATGTTCCGGGTGATCACGGAGCTTGCGGTGTTCGGCTTCGATGACGAGTCGCGGCGCATGAAGGTCCTCGCGCTCAATCCCGGGGTCAGCCGCGAGCAGGTCCAGGACAACACCGGCTTCGAGCTGATCTTCGACGATCCGCTCTCGATGACCGCGCCGCCGACCGACCACGAGCTCGGCACGCTCAGACATCTCGATCCCGAGCGCCTGTTCACGGCCTGACCAGAAATCGCCCCGGAGGTACGCCGATGAAAAGCCTCGCCAAGACCTTTGGCATCGCCGCCCGCAATTTCACCGCGTATCCGGAAATGCCCGACGCCAGGCGGCTTGTCGACTATGGCGTGGAGGTGGAGCGGCTCGGTTACGATTCGGTCTGGGTGTGGGACCACATGCTGCTCGGCGTCGAGCCGAATTTCCCGATCATCGATTCGCTCACCGTGCTCACCGGGATCGCGGCGCGGACCAGCCGCATCAGGATGGGCACCGGCATCCTGGTGCTGCCGCTGCGCAACCCGGTCACCCTCGCCAAGCAGCTCGCCAGCATGGACCTGCTGTCCGACGGCCGGCTCATCATGGGCATGGCCTCGGGCTGGTACAAGCGGGAGTTCGATGCGGTCGGCATCCCGTTCGACAAACGCGGCAAGCTCATGGACGAGAATTTGGAGATCATGAACCGGCTGTGGACCGAGCCGAAGGTCGACGGGAAATACATGCACCACAACATCGCCGCCGCGGTGATGTATCCCAAGCCGCGGCAGCAGCCGCGCATGCCGATCCTGATCGGCGGCTACGTCGACAGGGTCCTGCAGCGTGCAGGGACGGCGGGCGACGGCTGGCTCACCTATTTCTACCGGCCGGACGATTTCAAGCGGTCCTGGGACAAGATCCGCGCCTTCGCCGCGGAGGCCGGCAAGGATCCGGATACGCTGCTCAACGCCTCGCAACTGCCGATCATGGTCGGCCCGTCCAGGGAGGCGGTGCGCGACGAGATGATGGAGTGGCTGAACAAGGAATGGGATTTCCCGGCCCATAGCGACTGCTCGCGCGACAGCGCGATCATGGGATCGGTCGATGACTGCGTGGCGCAGTTGCGCGAGCATATCGCCGTAGGCGTGCAGAAGATCATCTTCGTTCCCTACAAATACCGTCAGGACCAGGTCGAGACGATCGCGCGCGAGATCATCCCCCGCCTGCGGGCGTCGTGAGCGCCCGGCCGCAGGACCTGTCCGCAACCGAGAGACCGGCGCGAAGGATCGCAGCATGAAGGCGCGGGGATGACCGGGCAGGGCGTCGGTGCGTCGGCCAGACGCCGGGAGGATGATCGCTTCCTGCGCGGGCGCGGCCAGTTCGTCGGCGATATCCGCCTCGCCGGCATGCAGGATGTGGCCTTCGTCCGCTCCCCCCTCGCCCATGCGACGCTGCGCGGCGTGCGCATCCCCGATGCGGTCCGCAGCCGGGTGTTCACCGCCGCCGATCTCGCAGGCGTGAAGCCGATCGTCGCGGTGTCGGGCCTGCCGGGGTTCAAGAAGTCGGAACAGCCGGTGCTGGCGCACGACAAGGTGCGCCAGGTCGGCGAACTCATCGCCATGTGCATCGGCCCGACGCGCGCGGAGGCGGAGGACGTCGCCGCCACCGTCACCGCCGAACTGGAGGAGCTGCCCGCCGTCCACGACATGCTGGCGGCGCGCGCGCGGGGCTCGGCGCTGCTGCACGAACACTGGGGCGACAACGTCTTCCTGGAAACCTTCGTCGATATCGGGATCGAAGCCGCCTTCGATGCGCCGATCAAGCTGACGCGCCGGATTTCCACCGCCCGCCAGTGCATGGCCCCGATCGAGGGCCGCGGCACGGTCGCCTACTGGGACAACCGCATGGAGCAGCTCGTGCTCTACACCGGCAGTCAGATGCCGCATATCGTCCGCACCGGGCTCGCCGAATGCCTGGGCCTGATGCAGACGCAGGTGCGCATCGTCTCCCCGGACGTGGGCGGCGGCTTCGGCTACAAGGGCATCCTGCTGCCGGAGGATATCTGCCTCGGGTGGCTGGCGATGCGCTGCGGGCATCCGGTGCGCTGGCTCGAAGACCGGCGAGAACATCTGACCGCCGGCGCGAACTGCCGCGAGCACGACTACGACATCACCGTCTATGCCGACCGCGACGGGACGCTGCGCGGCATCGATTGCGAAGCGACGGTCGATTCCGGGGCCTACTCCTCCTACCCGTTCTCGGCTTGCCTGGAAGCGGCGCAGGTCGCGAGCATCCTGCCCGGGCCTTACGACTTCCCGTCCTATCGCTGCCGGACCTGGTCGGTCGCGACCAACAAATGTCCGATCCTGCCCTACCGCGGCGTCGCGCGGACGGGGGTCTGCTACGCGCTCGAACTCATGCTGGACCTCGTGGCGCGCGAGGCGGGGCTTGAGCCGTTCGAGGTCCGCATGAAGAACCTCGTGCGGCCCGAGCAGATGCCGTTCGACAACATCACGAACAAGCATTTCGACAGCGGCGACTATCCGCAGGCGCTGCGCCGGGCGCTGGCCGCGGCTGACCTTGAAGGCATCCGTGCGCGCCAGCGGCGCGGCGAACCGGATGGGCGCCTCATCGGCATCGGCATCGCGATCTATTGCGAGCAGGGCGCCCACGGCACCTCGGTCTATGCCGGCTGGGGCATTCCGATGGTGCCGGGCCATGAGCAGGCAACCGCGCGCATGACGCCCGATGGCGGGCTCGAACTGCGGGTCGGGGTGCATTCGCACGGCCAGAGCATGGAGACCACCCTCGCCCAGGTCGCGCACGAGATCCTCGGCATCGACATCGACCGGATCAAGCTGGTCCACGGCGATACCGAATACACACCCTACTCCACCGGAAGCTGGGGATCGCGCGGTGCGGTAATGGCCGGCGGCGCGGTCGCCACCGCCGCGCGGGAAGTGGCGCGACTCGCGGCGGAGATCGGCGCGCATCTGCTGCAGGCCGACCCGCGCACCGTCACGCTGCGCGACGGTGCGGTGTACGGACCGTCCGGCAGCGTCACGCTGGCGGAGATCGCGCATGTCTGGTACCGACGGCCGCAGGACCTGCCGGTGTCGGTGGATCCGCGCGGCCTGGAAGCGACGATCGGCTACAAGCCGGGCCGCGATTCCGGAACCTTCAGCTACGCCGCCCATGTCGCAACCGTCGCGGTCGATCCGCAGACCGGCGATATCGAGATACTGGACTACGTGATCGTCGAGGACGGCGGCCGGCTGATCAACCCGATGGTCGTGGACGGACAGATCTACGGCGGCTTCGCACAGGGTATCGGCACCGCGCTGTACGAGGAGATGAATTTCGACGCCTCCGGACAGCCGCTCGCCTCCACCTTCGCCGACTATCTTCTGCCGGGCCCGACGGAAGTGCCCGCGCCACATCTGCACCACATGGAAACGCCGGCACCCTATACCGAATTCGGCGTCAAGGGGCTGGGCGAAGGCGGTGCCATCGCCCCGCCCGCCGCGATCGGCAACGCCGTCAACGACGCGCTGCGGACGCTCGGTGCCGAGGTCCTGCAATCGCCGATGACGCCGCGCCGCGTGCTGGCGGCGATCGCCGCGGCGCGGGAAGGTACCGCGTGAAGCCGGTCGATTTCGCCTATGCCCGGCCGATGGATGTCACGGCGGCGCTGTCGCTGCTGGCCGAGGCCGGGCCGTCCGCCAAGGTGATCGCCGGCAGCCAGTCGCTCGGCCCCATGCTCAACCTGCGTCTGGTGCAGCCCGGTCTCGTCATCGACATCACCCACATCGCCGAGCTGCGGCTGGTCGAGGAGCGCCCGGACGGCATCAGCATCGGCGCCTGCATCACCCACGCCGATATCGAGGACGGCCGCGTGCCTGACGTGGCGGCCGGCGCCCTGCGCGATGTCGCGCACGGGATCGCCTATCGCGCCGTGCGCAACCGGGGCACCATCGGCGGCAGCCTCACGCATGCCGATCCCTCGGCGGACTGGATCACGATGCTCGCCGCGCTCGGCGCCTCGGTCACGCTGCGCGGCGCGGCGGGCCTGCGCACCATCCCTGTGGAGGACTACATGCTGGGCGCGCTGGAGGCCGATCTGCGCCCCGGCGAGCTGCTCGTCTCGGTGACCGTGCCGCGGCTCGGCCGTGCCGCGCGCTGGGGCTATTACAAGCTCTGCCGCAAGACCGGGGAATTCGCCCACGCCATCGGCGCCTGCGTCGTCGATCCGGAGCGTGGGGTGTGCCGGGCGGTCATCGGGGCGACCGAAGCACGGCCCATCGTGGTCGCGGATGCCCGCCACCTCATCGGTGACGGCACCCAAGAGCAATTCGACGGCCCGGCCGTCGATGAACTGGCGCGCGCGTCCGGCATGGAGGATGCGATTGTGCGCCAGACCCACGTCGTGGCGCTGCGGCGCGCCGTCGCAGGCGCCGCGCACCGATGAGCCGCGTGAGCCTCAGGGTGAACGGCCGCGTGCGCGACGCCGAGGTGGCGCCGCGCACGCATCTCGCCGATCTGCTGCGTGAGACGCACAACCTCACCGGCACCCATATCGGCTGCGAGCACGGCGTCTGCGGCGCCTGCACGCTGCTGCTCGACGGCATGCCGGCGCGCGCCTGCATCACCTTCGCCGCGGCCTGCGAGGGCGCGGAGGTCACCACCATCGAGGGCCTCGACGACGACGAGATCGCGCGCGAACTGCGGGCGGCCTTCACCGCCCGTCATGCGCTGCAATGCGGCTACTGCACGCCGGGTATGATCGTCTCGGCGCGGGACGTGGTGCTGCGCATGGCGGCGCCGGATGAACACGCCATCCGCGTCGCAATGAGCGGCAATCTCTGCCGCTGCACCGGCTATGTCGGCATCGTGCGCGCGATCCAGGCCGTCATCGCCGACCGCCGCGCGCGCGGCATCGCCGCGATCCCCGGAGGCGGACGGGACCGACTGGGACCCGCCGGCGCGGGACATGCCGGGGCGGCATCGGCCCCGCCGCCGGCCGCGTCCGTGCCCGCCGCCGCGCCCCTGGCCGCACTGCCCGATGCCGCCGGCGTTCCCCCCGGCTGGACGCCGCAGGTCACGTTCCGGCAGAGCTTCGTCAGCGCCCATCCGGCCGAAGCGGTGTGGACATTCCTTGGTCGCATCGAGGAGGTGGCCGCCTGCCTGCCCGGCGCCACGCTCGACCGGATCGGTCCGGACGGGCGGGTCGATGGCCGGATCAGGGCGAAGATCGGCCCGGTCGCCGCGGAATTCGGCGGCACCGCGCACATCGCCCGCGATGGGCAGACGCGCACCGGCACGATCGCCGGCACGGGGCGCGACGTGCGCAGCAATTCGATGACGCGCGGCCGCATCACCTATGCGGTTGCGCCGGATCCGAGCGGCGCCGGCACGCGGGTCGATGTCGATATCGGCTACACCCTGACGGGGATGCTCGCCCAATTCGGCCGTCCGGGGCTGGTGCAGGACCTGGCGGCCCGCCTCGCCGCCGCCTTCGCGCAGAATCTGGAGGGGCGGCTGTCCCATGCCCAGGGCGTGGACGGCGCACCGCCCCCCGCACCGGCCCGCCCGCTCGATGCCGGCGCGCTGATCGTCGCCGTGCTGGTCGGCCGGCTGAAGCGCGCTCTCCGCAGGCTGCTCGGCCGGTCCTGACCCGCCGGGGTGACGGCGTGCCGGCTTGCGTCTAGATCGCGCCCATGACCCTGTTCGCCTTCCTCCGCCATCTCGCCTTCGCGGCGGCCCTCGCGCTGGTCTCGGCGATGGTGGTTGCCGCGATGCTCTCGGCGCGGGTGATGGACGTGCCGAACGCGCGCAGTTCGCACGCGCGGCCGACGCCAAAGGGCGGCGGGGTCGGCATCGTCGTCGCCTTCATGCTCGGCGTCACCGTGCTCTACGGCTACGCCGATTTCTCGCGGCTGGCCGAGCCGTATTTTCGCGGCGTGATCGGGGCGGCGCTGGCGATCGCGGTGGTCGCCTTCCTCGACGACCTGAAGGACTGGCCGTTCGCCGTGAAGCTGGCGGCGCAGACGCTGGCGGCGCTGGCCGCGGCCGGCACCGGGCTCTATCTGCGCAGCGTCAATCTTCCCTATGTGGGCCCGGTGGCGCTGGGCTGGGCAGGGCTGGTGCTGACGCTCGCCTGGGTGCTGTTCGCCACCAACGCCATGAATTTCATCGACGGGCTGGACGGGCTGGCCGCCGGCACCGCGCTGGTGGCCTGCCTGTTCCTCGCCTGGCTCGCCGGGACCCAGGGGGCGTGGTTCGTCTATTTCGCCGCCCTGCTGCTGGCGGCGGGGCTGGCCGGCTTCCTGCCGTTCAACTTCCCTCGCGCCCGCATCTTCATGGGCGACGTCGGCAGCCAGTTCTGCGGCTTCGTGCTGGCCGTGCTGGGCGTCGCCGCGGCGCGGTTCGAGCGGATCGAGATGTCTTTCGTCCTGGTGCCCTGCCTGCTCAACGGCGTGCTGTTCGACGTGGCGTTCACGCTGGTCCGCCGGGCGTTCGCGGGCGCGCGGCTGACCGAGGCGCATCGCGGCCACCTCTATCAGGTGGCGCAGCGGGCGGGCATGGACGCGCGGCTGGTGGCGGTGATCCACTGGGGGTTCGCGGCCCTCGGCGGCCTGCTGTGCCTGTGGTTCGTCGCCGCGCCGTCAGGCCTGAAGCCGCTGCTGCCGCCGCTGCTGCTGGTCCCGCAACTGGCCTGGCTGCTGCTGGTCGCCCGCCGCGCCCGGCGGGCCGGCCTCGGCCGCTGGTGAGGGCACGCCCAGCAGCGCCAGCGCGCCGCCGGCCAGCAGCACCACGATCACCGCCATGCCGGCCCGCTGGCTGGCGAAGGCGGCGGTGGCAAGGCCCAGGGCGGCCGGCCCGACGAAGCCGGTGACGCGGCCGGACAGCGCGAACAGTCCGAAATAGGCCGCCCGTGCCCCGGCCGGCGCCATCTGCGCCAGCAGGCTGCGGCTGGCGGCCTGCGCCGGCCCGACGAACAGGCCGAGCAGGTGGCCGAGCACCCAGAACGTGCCCCGGCCGTGGATCAGCAGCAGCGCGGTGCTCAGCGCGGTCAGGCAGGCCAGCGCCGCCAGCACGGTCGCCTTGGCGCCGATCCGATCCTCGACGAAGGCGAAGCCGAGCGCGCCGAGGCCGGCGGCGACATTCAGCCCGATGCCGAACTCCAGCACCTCGGTCGCGGTCAGGCCGAACTGGCCGGCGGCGTAGATGCCGCCGAAGGCAAACAGCGTGGTCAGCCCGTCCATGAACAGCAGCCGCGCCAGCAGGTAGCGGCGCAGCGCCCGCCCCTGCCAGGCCGCCACCAGCACCCCGCGCAGGTCGGCCAGCCCCAGGCGCAGCGCCGTGCCCCAGGGCGCGCGGGCGGCCCGCTCGGGCACAAACACGCAGGCCGGCCAGGCGAACGCCAGCAGCCACAGCCCGGCCAGCAGCGCGGTCGCCCGCACCGGCTCCGCCGCCGCCGGGTCGAGGCCGAAGCGCGGCGGGTGCGGGAACACCAGCAGCACCAGGCAGAGCGCGAGGCAGATCAGCCCGCCGGCATAGCCCGCCCCCCAGCCGAGCATGGACAGCCGCCCGAGCCGGCCGGGTGCGGCGAGGTCGGGCAGCATGGCGTTGTAGAACACCGTCGCCACCTCGAACGCGACGGTGCCGATGCCGACCAGCCACAGCGCCCGCGCCATGTCCGCGATGCGCGGATGCACGGTCCACAGCGCCAGCGTGCAGCCGGCCATCAGCAGGGTTGCCGTGGCCAGCATCGGCCGCCGCCGCCCGCCGCGGTCGGCGATCGCGCCCAGCGGCACCGACAGCAGCGCGATCATCACCCCCGCCGCCGCCTGCATCCAGGCCCACAGCGCCGCCCCGCGCACCGGGTCCGGCGCCACCGCCTGGGTGAAGTAGGTGGCGAACACGAAGGTGGTGACGACGGTGGTGAAGGCGCCGTACGCCCAGTCATAGAGCACCCAGGCGGCGACGGCGCCCCCGCCCGCGCGCACCGGCCTACAGCGCGCCGCCGCGCCGTCCCGCCATGGCGCCTAGCCGCAGCCGCAGCGCGTTCAGCTTGATGAAGCCCTGCGCGTCCACCTGGTCGTAGGCGCCCTGGTCATCCTCGAATGTCACGTGCTTCATCGAATAGAGGCTGTGCGGGCTCTCCCGCCCGATCACGCCGACATTGCCCTTGTACAGCTTCACCCGCACCCGGCCGGTCACCGAATGCTGGCTCTCATCGATCGCCGCCTGCAGCATCCGCCGCTCCGGGCTGAACCAGAAGCCGTAATAGATCAGCTCGGCATACCGGGGCATGAGCTGGTCCTTCAGATGCGCCGCCTCCCGGTCCAGCGTGATGCTTTCGATGCCGCGATGGGCGGCCAGCAGGATGGTGCCGCCCGGCGTCTCATAGACGCCGCGCGATTTCATGCCGACGAAGCGGTTTTCCACCAGATCGAGCCGGCCGATGCCGTTCTCGCGGCCGAGCGCGTTCAGCTTCGTCAGCAGCGCCGCCGGCGACAGCCGCTCGCCGTCGATCGCCACCGGGTCGCCGCGCTCGAAGTCGATGGCGATGACGGTCGCGCGGTCGGGCGCATCCTCCGGCCGGATGGTGCGCTGATAGACGATCTCGTCCGGCTCGATCGCCGGGTCCTCCAGGATTTTGCCTTCGGAGGAGGAGTGCAGCAGGTTGGCATCGACGGAAAACGGCGCCTCCCCCCGCTTGTCGCGGGCAATCGGGATCTGGTGCGCCTCGGCGAATTCCAGCAGCTTGGTGCGGCTGGTCAGGTCCCATTCCCGCCACGGCGCGATGATCTTGATGTCGGGCTTGAGCGCGTAATAGCTGAGCTCGAACCGCACCTGGTCGTTGCCCTTGCCGGTCGCGCCATGCGCCACCGCGTCCGCGCCCACCTGTTCGGCGATTTCGATCTGGCGCTGGGCGATCAGCGGGCGGGCGATCGAGGTGCCGAGCAGATACTGCCCCTCGTACACCGCGTTGGCCCGGAACATCGGAAAGACGAAATCGCGGACGAAGGTTTCGCGCAGGTCCTCGATGAACACCTGCTTGACGCCGAACATCTCGGCCTTGCGCCGCGCCGGCTCCAACTCCTCCCCCTGGCCGAGATCGGCGGTGAAGGTGACGACCTCGCAGCGATAGGTGGATTGCAGCCAGCGCAGGATCACACTGGTGTCAAGGCCGCCGGAATAGGCGAGCACGACCTTCTTCACGTCCCTGACAGCCATCGCTTCTGATCCCCGACCGGTCTGGCGCCGCGGCAGTAGCGCAGCCGCGCTCAGAAGTCGATGCAGCGGCCCTTGCGTTCCCAATCGCCGTAGCGGGTCGGCTCCGGCCCGGTCGGGCCGCCGGTCTCCTTGGCCCGGGCGAGCGGCGGCGCGGGCGGCGACGGCTGCGGCGGGACCGGGGCGGTCGCGGTTTCGGCGCCTGACAGGCCGGGGGGCACGGGCGGTTCGCTCATGCCTCCGATCTGGCATCGCCCTGCACGCGGCGCAAGCGGTTGGGGGAGGCTTGCCGGCGCCGCCCGCCGCGATAGGCTCCCCACCCGTCACGTGAGGAACCGCCATGCAGGACATCCAGTTCGGCCGCACCGGGTTGCGGGTTTCGCGCCTCTGCCTCGGCACCATGACCTTCGGGCTGCAATGCGACGCGGCGCAAAGCAACGCGATCCTGGACACCGCCGCCGCAGGCGGCATCGACTTCCTGGACACCGCCGACGTCTATCCGCTTGGCGGCGACACCGGCACCGCCGGCCGGACCGAGGAGATCGTCGGCGCATGGCTGCGCGGCAAGCGCCACCAGTTCGTCCTGGCCACCAAATGCTTCGGCCGGATGGGGCCGAAGCCGTGGGACCAGGGCATGTCGCGCAAGCACATCCTGGACGCGATCGACGCCTCGCTGCGCCGGCTCGGCACGGATTACGTCGATCTCTACCAGTTGCACGGCGACGACCGGACCACCCCGATCGACGAGGCGCTGGAGGCGCTGGATACCGTCGTGCGGTCCGGCAAGGCGCGCTATGTCGGGGTGTCCAACTGGCCGGCCTGGCGGGTCGCCCGCGCCCTCGGCCGCAGCGAGTTGCGCAACCTGGCGCGCATCGAGTCCGTGCAGCCCCGCTACAATCTGCTGTTCCGCAGCTTCGAGCGCGACCTGCTGGCGCTGTGCGCCGATGAGCGCGTGGCGGTGATCCCGTACAACCCGCTCGCCGGCGGGCTGCTGACCGGCAAGCACGACCGGCGGAACCAGCCGCCGGACGGCACGCGCTTCCAGCTCGGCAACGCCGCGAAGACCTACCAGTCGCGCTACTGGCACCAGGATGCCTTCGCGAGCGTCGAGGCGCTGCGCGCGGTGGCGCAGGAAGCGGGCATGAGCCTCGCGACGATGGCGGTCGCCTGGGTGCTGTCGAACCCGGCGATCACCGCCCCGATCATCGGCGCGAGCCGCCCCGAGCAGCTCGCCGACAGCCTCGCCGCCGCCGAGCGCGGGGCGCTGCCGGCCGATCTGAAAGCGAAGCTGGACGAGATGACGCATCACTGGCGGGCGGTGGACGCGGAGCGGTAGGAGGCCGGCCGGCGGCGGCGCCGGCATGTCCGGCGCGTGGCCACGCTTCCTGCCGCAGGGCGATGCCGCCCTGGTGGTGGAGTTCGGCGCGGCCATCGACGCGGCGACCAATGCGCGGGTGCTCGCCCTGGCGGAGGTTCTCACCCGCGCGCCGGTCGCGGGCGTGGTCGCGACGGTGCCGACCTTCCGTTCCCTGCTGCTGCAATACGATCCGCTGGTCCGCGATTTCGCCGATCTGGTGGCGGAGATGCGGGCGCTGCTCGCCGCCCTGCCGGACCATGCGCCGCCGTCGCGCAGCGTTTCCCTGCCGGTGTGCTATGCGGCCGAGCTGGCCCCCGATCTGGCCGACATCGCCGCCCGGCTCGGCCTGTCGGCGGCGGCGGCGGCGGGGCTGCATGCGGCGGCGGAGTACCGCGTCTACATGCTCGGGTTCCTGCCCGGCTTCGCCTATATGGGCGGCCTGCCGGAGCGGCTGCGGCTGCCGCGGCGGGCGACCCCGCGCGTGCGCGTGCCGCCCCGCTCGGTTGCGATTGCGATGGAGATGACCGCCATCTATCCGCTGGAAAGCCCCGGCGGCTGGCACCTGATCGGCGCCGCCCCGGTGCGGCTGTTCGACCTTGCCGCCGATCCGCCGACGCTGCTGCGGCCCGGCGATCTGGTGCGCTTCCGCGCCGTCGGGCGGACGGAATACGACGACCTCGCCGCCGCCGCGGGGTTGCCCACATGACCGGCCCGGCGTTGCGCGTGATCGAGCCCGGCCTGCATACGACGGTGCAGGATTGCGGCCGGCCCGCCGGGCAGGCGCTGGGCGTGCCGGTCTCGGGGGCGCTGGATACGGAGACGCTGCGGCTGGCGAACGCCCTGGTCGGCAATCCGGCGGCGGAGGCGGCGCTGGAAATCCTGCATCTCGGGCCGGTGCTGGAGGTTGCGGCCGAGGCGGTGCGGGTGGCGCTGGGGGCGCCGGCGGGCATGCTGGAGATCGACGGCCCCGGCGGCGGGCACGTGCCGCCCTGGCAGACGCTGACGCTGCGGCGCGGGGCCCGGATCGCGGTGCGCGGGCCGCATCGCGCCTCCTGCGCCTATCTGGCGGTCGCCGGCGGGTTCGATCTGCCGGCGGTGATGGGCAGCCGCGCCACCTATGTGCGTGGCGGGTTCGGTGGCCTCTCCGGCCGGACGCTGGCGGCCGGCGATGCGCTGAAGCTGCGCCGGGATCAGGCGGCCGCGGGGCCGGAGCGGCGGCTCGGCCAGCCGCCGGCGGAGTACGGGATGGCCCTGCGCGTGGTGTTCGGCCCGCAGGACGACATGTTCACCGACGCCGCGCGGCAGACGCTGTGCAGCGCGGAATACGTGGTGACCCACGATGCCGACCGGATGGGGCTGCGGCTGGCCGGCCCGCCGCTGCGGCACGTGGCGGCGGCGGACATCGTCTCGGACGGGACGGCGTTCGGCGCGATCCAGGTGGCCGGGGACGGCCGGCCGGTGCTGCTGCTGGCGGACCGGCAGACCACCGGCGGCTATGCCAAGATCGCCACCGTCTGCACCGCCGACCTGCCGCGCGCCGGGCGGCTGCGGCCGAACGACCGGGTGCGCTTCGCCCCGATCGACGTCGCTGCCGCACAGGCGCTGCGGCGCTGGCACGAATGGGGCATCCAGGCCATGATCGCCGCCATCACGCCGGTGTAGCGCCCGTCACACCGTGCCGCCGAGCGCCCCCGACAGCTCGGCAAGTTCCTTGCCGCCCGCCATCAGGTTCTGCAGCTCCTCGATCGCGATGTCCGATTTCTCGTAGGTGCCGAGGGTACGGCCGCGGTTCAGCACGGTGAAGCGGTCGCCGACCACGTGCGCGTGGCGGACGTTGTGGGTGATGAAGATCACCCCCAACCCGCGGCTGCGCACCAGATGGATGTATTTCAGCACCATCGAGGTTTGCGCGACGCCGAGCGCCGAAGTCGGCTCGTCCAGGATCAGCACCTGCGCGCCGAAATAGACGGCCCGCGCAATCGCCACGCATTGCCGTTCACCGCCCGACAGCGTGCCGACCGCCTGGTGCGGGTCGCGCACGTCGATGCCGATGCGCGCCATCTCCTCGCGCGTGATACGGTGCGCGCTGGCGAAGTCCACCCGCCTGATCGGCCAGATGCCGCGCGTCGGCTCCCGCCCCATGAAGAAATTGCGCGTCACCGACATCAGCGGGATCATCGCAAGGTCCTGATAGACGGTGGCGATCCCGGCATCCAGCGCATCGCGCGGCGAGCGGAACGCAACCGGCTTCCCGTCCACCAGGTATTCCCCCCCGGTCGGGCGATGCACGCCCGCCAGCGTCTTGATCAGTGTCGATTTGCCGGCGCCGTTGTCGCCCAGCAGGCACAGCACCTCACCGCGCCGCACCGTCATCGACACGCCGTTCAGCGCGATCACCGAGCCGAAGGTCTTGACGATGTCGCGCACCTCGATCAGCGGGGCGTCCGGCATGGTTCAGCGCTCCCCGGTGACCTTGCGGCGGATGAAGCTGTTGAACAGCACCGCCAGCAGCAGCATGCCGCCCAGGAACACCTTGAACCAGTCGCTGTCGAAATGCGTGTAGGTCAGGCCGATCGAGACCATGCCGAAGATGATGGCGCCGAGGAACGCGCCGATCGCCGAGCCGTAGCCGCCGGTGAGCAGGCAGCCGCCGATCACCGCCGCGATCACCGCCTCGAACTCCTTCTGGTCGCCGCGCAGGGCATCGGTGGACCCGGTGTTCATCACCTGCAACGTCGCTACCAGCGCGGCGGAGGCGGCGGTGAGCATGAACAGCGCGGTCTTCACCGCGGCGACCGGCACGCCGGAGTTGCGCGCGGCATTGGCATCGCCGCCGGCGGCGAAGATCCAGTTGCCGGCGCGCGTTGCCAGCAGCACCCAGGTCGCGACCAGCGCGAAGGCGATGAACCACAGGATGGAGACCGGCACGCCCTGCACGGTGGGTTCGCCTGACGGGAATTTCTGGATCATGCCGTGCGCCGCCATCCAGGTGAACAGTGGATGGAACGCGAGGCCCGAGAACAGGCCGGGCAGCACGCCGTCACCCGCGGCATCGGCGATGCCGCGCAACTGCGTCGAACCGCCGGTCGCCCATTTCAGCCCGACCAGCGACAGGCCGCGATAGATGAACAGGAAGGCGAGCGTGACGATGAAGCTGGGCAGCTTGGTGCGGATCACGATGGTGCCGTTGATCGCGCCAAGGGCGGCCGCGCAGGCCAGCGTGACCAGCAGCGCGAGCACGAACGGCAGGTGCAGCACAACCAGGCAGCCACCCAGGATCAGGCCGGCGAACGCGACCATCGAGCCGATCGACAGGTCGAACTCGCCGCCGATCATCAGCAGCGCCGCGGCAACCGCGAGGATGCCGAGTTCGGCGGCCGGGGCCATCACCGTCATCACGCCGCCGAGCGTGAACATCGAACGGTCGGCATAGACGCCGAAGAACGCGATCACCAGGATCAGCCCGGCGACGGCGCCGAGTTCCGGCCGCCGCATGGCGCGCACCAGCAGCGAGGCGCGTTTCAGGCGTTCGTCGGACGCGACAATGGCGGCACTGGTGCTCACGGCTGGTCCCCCTTGCGCGGTGGCGAGCAGGGACGGGGCGCGCGCCGCGCGCCCCGCCGGCGGGTCAGCGGATGCCCTGGGCGGACAGTTCGATCGCTTTTGCCGCCTTGTCCTTGGTGATCAGGTTGGGGCCGGACGGCACGTCGCCGCCCGGCATCAGGCCATCGCGCGCATACAGCGCCAGGAACGTCACCGGCAGATAGCCTTGCAGGAACTGCTGCTGGTCGATGCAGAACGTCGCATCACCGGCGGCCACCGCCTTCAGGTAGCCGGCGGAAAGGTCGAAGCTGGCGAGCCGGATCTTGCCGGCCATGCCGAGCTGTTTCACCGCCGCCAGCGTCGCTTCCCCGGCCAGGCTCGCGCTGAGTGCCATCACGGTGTCGATCGACGGGTCGGTGGACAGCGCCGCCTTGGTCTTGGCGGTGATGTCGGACGGGTCATTGCTGGTCGGCAGCACCTTGACATGGCCGCCGAAGCCTTCCGCGAATCCCTTGCAGCGCAGGTCGAGCGAAACATTGCCGACCTCGTGGTTGACGCAGATCGCGTTCTTGCCGCCCATCTCCTTCAGCTTCGCGCCGGCGATGCGGCCGGCGGTGTACTCGTCCTGCCCGACATGCAGCAGCGCGCCCAACTGGCGCGACACGTCGGAGCCGGAGTTCATCGAGATCACCGGAATGCCGGCGGCGACGGCGCGCTTGATCGACGGGCCGAGCGCCGAGGCATCGGGGATCGACACCACCAAGCCGGCCGGACGCTGGTTGACGGCCGCGTCGATCAACTGCGCCATCTTCACCATGTCGAACGTCTCGGGCGCGCGGTAATCGACCGTCACCTTCTGGTCGGCAGCGGCCTTGGTGACGCCGTTCTTCACCACCGACCAGAACGGATCGTTCGCCTGGCCGTGGCTGACCACGATGATATGGATGTCATCCGCGCGGGCCGGGGCGACTGCGACAATGCCGAGCAGCACAGCCCCGGCAAGCAGCGTGAGCAGCTTCCTCATCCGATTGTCCTCCCTTGCGCCGCACCGTCCCGGGGGCATGATCCGTTCCCCGGCGGCGACGGCCTGTCCGGCATTACGCCATGCCGCGCCGGGCGTGCAAGTCCCCCAAGTCCGGCGTAACATGGCGCTGGGAACAGGGAGGGAACCGGGATGGATCCACGGGCGAGGCGACGGCTGGGCAAGTCCGGGCTGGAGGTGACGGCACTCGGGCTGGGTGGCGCGCCGCTCGGCGATTTCTATGCCAAGCTGCCGGAGGAGACCGCGCTCGCCACGGTCACCGCCGCCTACAGCTACGGCGTGCGGCTGTACGACACCGCGCCGCTGTATGGCCAGGGACTGTCGGAGCATCGCTTCGGCCACGTGCTGCGCCGCCTGCCGCACGACTTCGTGCTGTGCACCAAGGTCGGCCGCCACATGGTGCCGGAGGCGCCGGAGCGCGTCGATCACTCCTGGTTCAAGGGCGGGCTGAACATGCGCCCGGTGGTCGATTACTCGTACGACGGCACGATGCGCGCGATCGACCAGAGCTTCCAGCGCCTGGGCGTCGAACGTATCGACGTGCTGCACATCCATGACGTCGATATCTGGACGCATGGCGACGGCTACGAACAGCGGTTCCGTGAGGCGATGGAAGGCGCCTATCCGGCGCTGCACAAGCTGCGCGAGCAGAAGGTGATCGGCGCGATCGGCGTCGGCGTGAACGAGACGGCGCCGCTGATGCGCTTCGCCGCCGCCGGCGATTTCGACTGTTTCATGCTGGCCGGCCGCTACACGCTGCTGGAACACGCGGCGCTGGACGACCTGCTGCCGCTGTGCGTGCAGAAGGGCATCGGCATCCTGATCGCCGGGCCGTACAACTCCGGCATCCTGGCCAGCGGCGCGGTGCCCGGCGCGAAATACAACTACCGCGACGCGCCGCCCGAGATCATGCAGCGCGTCGCGCGGATCGAGGCGGTGTGCCGCCGCCATGCCGTCCCCCTGGCAGCCGCGGCGCTGCAATTCCCGCTCGGCCATCCGGCGGTTGCCGCGATGGTCCCGGGCGCCGTCACCCCCGCCGAGGTGGAGCGCAACGTGGCGCTGATGACGCAGCCGATCCCGGCGGCGCTGTGGGCGGAACTGCGGCAGGAAAAGCTGCTGCCCGCCGACGCGCCGGCGCCCGGCTGACGCGCCGCGCCGATGCCTGCGGCCTGGCAGCGGCGGGGTTACAGCATCGCGGCGATGCGCCGGCAGGCGCGCGCCGCGCTGCCGCGGCCGGTGTTCGACTTCGCCGACGGCGGCGCCGAGGATGAGCGCACGCTGCGCCGCAACGAAGCCGCCTTCGCCGAATACGCGCTGCTGCCCCGGCCGCTGAACGGAGCAGCGGCGCGCGACCAGTCGCTCGACCTGTTCGGCCATCGGCTCTCGCTGCCGGTGCTGCTCGGCCCGACCGGGCTGGCCGGCCTGTTCTGGCCGGATGCCGAGCGCGCGGCGGCGCGCGCCGCGGCGGCGGCCGGCACCGTCTATTGCCTCAGCCACGGTTCGGTCTGCACGCTGGAGCAGTTGGCCGCGACCGGCGCGGCGCCGCGCTGGATGCAGGTGTTCATCTATCGCGATCGCAGCTTCACCCGGGAACTGGCGGCGCGGGCGCAAGCGGCCGGCGACGACGCGCTGGTGCTGACCATCGACAACCAGTTGCTCGGCAATCGCGAACGCGACCTGCGCAACGGCTTCAGCATTCCGCCGCGCTTCGGCGCGCGCGACCTTGCCGGCACGGCGCTGCGGCTGCGCTGGCTCGCGCGGATGCGGCGGGACCTGCCGCGTATCACCTTCGGCAACTATGTCCGCCCCGGCGAGCCGGCGGACATCCGCACGCTGGCCGGCCGGATGGCCGGGCTGCTCGACCCGGCGATGAACTGGGCGGATGTCGATGCGCTGCGCCGCGACTGGCGCGGGCCGCTGCTGCTGAAGGGCGTGCTGCATCCTGCCGAGGCGGCGGAGGCCGCGGCGCGCGGCATCGACGGTCTGATCGTGTCCAACCACGGCGGCCGCCAACTCGACGGCGCCGCCGCCGCGCTGGAGGCGCTCCCCGGCGTGGCGGCGGCGGTGGCCGGCCGCATCCCCGTGCTGCTCGATGGCGGCGTGCGACGCGGCGCGGACGTGGTGACCGCGCTCGCGCTCGGCGCGCGCGCCTGCCTGATCGGCCGCCCGGCGCTGTGGGGCGTCGCGGTCGCGGGCGAGGCCGGCGTCGCCCACGTGCTCGACATCTACCGCCGCGAGATCGACCGCGCGATGGGCCTGCTCGGCGCCGCGCGGCTTGCCGATCTCGGCCCGGACCTGCTGTTCCGCCGCCAACAGGGGATGCCGCCATGCCCGACTTCCCGATCATCGACAGCCACGTCCATCTCTACGACATCGCCCGTCTCCGCTACGCCTGGCTGAACGCGGTCCCGCGGATCAACCGCACCTATCTGCCGGCGGATTTCGATGCCGCACGCGGCCCGGTCGCGGTCGATCGCATCGTGTTCGCCGAGGTCGCGGTCGATCCCGGCCTGCACATCGCCGAAGCCGCCTTCGTGCAGGAACTGGCCGACGCCGATGCGCGGATCGCCGCGATGATCGCGCACGCACCGGTGGAGAAAGGTGCGGCGGTGGAGGATGATCTCGCCGCGCTGTCGCGCTTCGCCACGCTGCGCGGCATCCGCCGGCTGATCGAGACCGAGCGCGATCCCGGCATCTGCCTCGAACCCGACTTCGTCGAA
>JAKAZX010000270.1 GCA_021826485.1 Pseudomonadota bacterium
CGTCGGCGGTCAGCACCCGATCGCCGGGCACCAGCGCCTCGACCGCGACCTCGCCATCCGGCGTCGCGATCAGGGTGCCGGCGGTGAAGCAGGCTTCCAAGCCGGTGGACAGGTTGAACTCCGTCGCAGTGTTGCCCGCCACGCTCTGCTGCTGGTCCGACAGGCTGGAACTGGCATCCGGCTTGTTGGCGCTGGCGGCGGCGGTGTGGACGGTGAACAGGAAGTAGGTCGCCGTGCCGCTGTGGACGTAATACCCGACAAAACCGGGCTTCGCGCTGCCGCTGTGCGTGTAATCGGTGAATCCCCAATAGGTGTAGGTGTGGGTATCGCCGGCGACGGTGAAGGTGTCGCCGCTGGTGGTGCCGAGAATGCTCTTCTTGGCGCTTTCGGTGACTGCCTTGCCGTTGCGGGCACGGCTCGGCGCGGCTGGGAAGGTGCCGGCGCCGGTCGTCGGAGCGAAGGTGGACAGCTTGTAGCTGTCATAGCTGATGGTCATTGCGGAGTCCGCGACAGATTCAGTTCACTATTCTGTGCGCTGACATATCCGACTCGGAGTCGTCAATGATCGGAATTGTCAGAATGCCCGATCCGGCCCGGCCGCCGCGCGGTTGACAGCGCCACCCCTGCCCCGCAGGCTTCCCCGCGCACGGAGCGACCGCCATGCATCTTCCCGCCCGCCTGCCGAAAGCCATCGCCACCGTCTCGCTCAGCGGCACGCTGCCGGACAAGCTGGAGGCGGCGGCCGCGGTCGGCTTCGAGGGCGTGGAGATTTTCGAGAACGACCTGCTGACCTTCGACGGCACGCCCGACGACGTGCGGCGGATCGCCGAGGATCTCGGCCTCGCGCTGGTGCTGTTCCAGCCGTTCCGCGATTTCGAGGCGATGCCGGAGCCGCAGCGCAGCCGCAACCTCGACCGGGCGGAGCGCAAGTTCGACGTGATGGCGGCCCTCGGCATCCGCGATCTGCTGGTGTGCAGCAATGTCTCGCCGGCGGCGCTCGATGATCCGGCGCGCGCCGCCGCCGACCTGGCCGCGATGGCCGAGCGGGCGGCGCGGCGCGGCCTGCGGGTCGGCTACGAGGCGCTCGCCTGGGGCCGCCACGTGTCGCGCTGGCGGCAGGCCTGGCAGATCGTGCGCGCCGCCGACCATCCGGCGCTCGGCCTGATCCTCGACAGTTTCCACACGCTCGCCCTCGGCGACGACCTCACCGGGCTGGCCGAGGTGCCGGCGGAAAAGCTGTTCTTCGTGCAGCTCGCCGATGCGCCGAAACTGGCGATGGACGTGCTGTCCTGGAGCCGCCACCACCGCAATTTCCCGTTCCAGGGCGATCTGGACGTTGCCGGCTTCCTGCGCGCGGCGCTGGCGGCGGGCTATCGCGGGCCGCTGAGCCTGGAAATCTTCAACGACGATTTCCGCGCCGCCCCATCGCGGCTGACCGCGCGCGACGGGCTGCGGTCACTGATCATGGTGGAATCCGCCGCTGGCGGCCCGCCGCTGCCGCCGCCGCCGCAACTCGACGGGTTCGAGTTCGTCGAGTTCGCGGTCGATGAGGCGAGCGCGCAGGACCTGGCGCAGTTCCTCGGCCGGCTCGGCTTCCGCCACGCCGGCACGCACCGCTCGAAATCGGTGCAGCTCTATCGCCAGGGCCGCGTCAATCTGGTGCTGAACGCCGAGCAGGACAGCGCGGCGGCCGAGCATTTCCACATGCACGGCCCGTCGGTCTGCGCGATGGCACTGCGCGTCGATGACACGGCGCGCACGCTGGCGCGCGCCGCCGCATTGATGTGCGCCGAATGGCAGGAGCCGCTGGGCGCGGGGGAGCGGCGCATCCCCGCGGTGCGCGCGCCGGACGGCACGCTGATCCATCTGGTGCAGCCCGATCCGTCCGGCCGCAGCATCTGGGACGACGATTTCGTGCTGCACGACACCGCCGAGAGCAGCGCGGCGGTGCTTGCCATCGACCATGTCGCGCAGGCGCTGCCGCCGGGCCGGATGGACAGTTTCGTGCTGTTCTACCGCGCGCTGTTCGGGCTGCTGCCGCAGGGCCTCTATGAACTCGCCGACCCGTTCGGCCTGGTGCGCAGCCGCGCCATGACCAGCGCGGAGGGCAGCGTGCGGCTGCCGCTGAACATCTCCGAAAGCGGCAAGACGGCGACGGGGCGCTTCGTGTCCGCCTATGCCGGCGCGGGCGTTCACCACATCGCCTTCGCCAGCCCGGACATCGCCGCAACCGTCGCCGCGGCGCGCGCGGCCGGCGCGCCGATGCTGCCGATTCCGGCGAACTACTACGACGATCTGGCCGCCCGCGTGCCGCTCGACGATGCCGCGCTCGCCGCATTGCAGGCGCTCGATCTGCTCTACGACCGCGACGACAGCGGGGAGTTCCGCCACGCCTATACCGACCCGTTCGCCGACCGGTTCTTCTTCGAGCTGGTGGAGCGGCACGGCTATCAGGGCTTCGGCGCGGTCAATGCCGGCGTCCGCATGGCGGCGCAGGCGGTGCGGCGCGGCCAGCGGGGATAGCGGCTACCGCTTCCTCTCCCACCCGCGCGCGGTCTGCTGCCAGTAGGCGAGCGTGTGGCCCGCCGCCTTCGCCGAAGTCCAGCGCGCGCGCGCGGCCTCCACCGCTGCCTCATCCTTGCCGTCGAACAGGTCGAACACGCGGTCGAACGCAGTGAGCCGTGCGCTCTCGGCATTGTCCAGCAGGAACAGGAAGCGGGCACCGTTCGGCGCGGCGTCGTCGGTGGCGAGCCAGATCGGCTGCAATTCAGCGTCGCCCGCGGCGGCCGTGCCGTGCGGCAGCCAGTCCGGCTCCGGACACAGCCAGAGCGCGGCGTCGAGGGCGGCGACGCGCTCCGCACTGCCGCACATCACCGCCGCCCGCTGGCCGGCGGCCAGGGTGCGGGCGAGCAGTTGCGGCAGCGCCTGATCCGGCCCGGTGCGCAGCAGGTGGTAGAAGCCGATCTCGGCCATCAGCCCTCGTAATGGTCGGCCACCAGCCGGTCGAGCAGACGCACGCCGTAGGCGGTCGCGCCCTTGGCGGCCAGTGCCGAATCCTTGACCGCCCAGGCCATGCCGGCGATGTCCAGATGCGCCCACGGCTTGCCGTTGACGAAGCGCTGGATGAACTGCGCCGCGGTGATCGCGCCGCCCGGCCGGCCGCCGACATTCTTCATGTCGGCGATGTCGCTCTTGATCTGCTTGTCGTACGCATCGCCGAGCGGCATGCGCCACAGCCGCTCCCCGCTCGCCTCCCCGGCCGCGTGCAGGCGCCGCGCGAGGTCGTCGTCATTGCTGAAGAAGCCGCCGATCTCGTGCCCGAGGCTGATGATCATGGCGCCGGTCAGCGTCGCCAGATCGATCATGAAGCGCGGCTCGAACTGCTTCTGGCAGTACCAGAGCACGTCGGCCAGCACCAGCCGGCCTTCCGCATCGGTGTTGATGACCTCCACGGTCTGGCCGGAATAGGTCTTGACCACGTCGCCCGGCCGCTGCGCGCTGCCGGACGGCATGTTCTCCACCAGTCCGACCAGCCCGACTGCATCCACCTTCGCCCGCCGCCCGGCGAGCGCCGCCATCAGGCCGATCACCGCGCCGGCGCCAGCCATGTCCCACTTCATGTCCTCCATGCCGGCGGCCGGCTTGATGCTGATGCCGCCGGTGTCGAAGGTGACGCCCTTGCCGACGAAGGCGAGCGGCTTTCCGTTGCCCTTCTTGCCCTTGCCGGCGCCGTGCCACTGCATCACCACCATGCGCGGCTCGTTCACACTGCCCTGGGCGACGCCGAGCAGGGCGCCGAAACCGAGCTTCGCCATCTCCTTCGGTCCGAACACCTCGACCTTCAGCCCGAGCGCGGTCAGCGCCTCGCAGCGGCGGGCGAGTTCTGCGGGCGTCAGCACGTTCGGCGGCTCGCTGACCAGATCGCGGGTCAGATACACGCCGTCGGCCAGCGGCCGCAGCGCGGCCCATTCCGCCTCCACGCTGCCGGCATCTTCGGCGAGCAGGGTCAGCCGGGCGAGGCGGGGCTTCTCCTCCGGCTTCTCGGTGGTGCGGTAGCGGTCGAACCGGTAGCTGCGCAGCACGGCGCCGAGCGCGATACGCGCGGCATGCGGGGCAGGGGCGATGGCCACCTTCTCCTCCCGCGCCAGATGGGCGATCGCCTGGCCGCCGGCCTCCTCCGCGGTCAGCGGCGTCAGGTCGCCGGGCTTGCCGAGGCCGACCGCGACCAGCCGCGACAGGCCGGCGCCGGGGGCCAGCAGCAGCGCGGTCTGTCCCTTGCGCCCCTGGAACTCCGCCACCTCCAGCGCGCGCCCGACAGCGCCGCCGGTGGCCGCATCCAGCCCTGCCCAGCCGATCGCCTGGGCCACGCCGCCTTCCGGCACCGCCAGCACCAGGGCGCCGGATTTCGGCAGGGCGGCACGGCTGACGACGACATCGAGCATGGCGGGGTGGCTCCTGACCTGGCGAAACCGCCAGTCTAGCAGCGGGTGGCGGGCATGCCAGGGGATGCGGTATGCACGCGGCATGGACGATGCCGCGCTGCTTCATCTCGCCGCCGACCTCGCACGCCAGGCCGGGGCGACCATCCTCGCGATCCGCACCCGCGGCTTCGACACGCGCCACAAGGCCGACGCCTCCCCGGTGACCGAGGCGGACCATGCCGCGGAGACGCTGATCGTCGCCGGGCTGCGGCGCGCGACGCCGGACATCCCCGTGGTCGCCGAGGAGGAGATCGCCGCGGGCCACGTGCCCGACCGCGCCGCTTCGTTCTGGCTGGTCGATCCGTTGGACGGGACCAAGGAATTTGCCGGCGGCCTCGATGATTTCGCGGTCTGCATCGGGCTGGTGCGGGACGGCCGGCCGGTGCTGGGCGCGGTCGGCGTGCCGGCGCATGGCGAGCTGTTCGGCGGCATCGTCGGCCAGGGCGCCTTCAAGCGCACCACCGCCGGGGAGCGGCGGATTTCCGCCCGGCACGTGCCGGCCGCGGGGCTCGACGTGATCGCCTCCCGCGCCCATGCCAATGACGAGCGGCTGGCCGCCTATCTGGCCGGCCGGCCGGTGAATTCCGTGCTCAATGTCGGCTCGGCGCTGAAATTCTGCCGGGTCGCGGAAGGGGTGGCCGACCTGTATCCGCGTTTCGGCACCACCTGCGAATGGGATACCGGCGCGGCGCAGGCGGTGCTGGAAGCCGCCGGCGGGGCAGTGCGCGTGATCGAGACCGGCGCGCCGCTCGGCTACGGCAAGCCGGACTGGCGCAACCCGCATTTCGTCGCGACCGGCCTGACGTGACCGAGCATCTGCCGGCCGACGCCGCCGGGATCGCCCGCGCGGCGGCGCTGCTGCGCGCCGGCGCGCTGGTCGCCTTCCCGACCGAGACGGTGTACGGCCTCGGGGCCGACGCGACCAACGCCACCGCCGTCGCTGCGGTGTTCGCGGCCAAGCAGCGGCCGCAGTTCAATCCGCTGATCTGCCACTATCCCGAGGCCGAAGCGGCCTGGGCGGACGTGACGCCGAACGACACCGCCCGCGCGCTCGCCGCCCGGTTCTGGCCGGGACCGCTGACGCTGGTGCTGCCGCGCGCGCCCGCCTGCCGGATCGCGCTGCTGGCCGGCGCGGGCCTGCCGACGCAGGCGGTGCGGGTGCCCGGCCTCGGCCTCGCCCGCGCCCTGCTCGCCGCGCTCGGCCGGCCGGTCGCCGGGCCGTCCGCCAACCCGTCCGGCCGGGTCAGCCCGACCACCGCCCGGCACGTGCTGGACGGGCTGGCGGGGCGCATCGCGGCGGTGCTGGACGGCGGCCCCTGCCCGG
>JAKAZX010000271.1 GCA_021826485.1 Pseudomonadota bacterium
GCGGTCCCGGCGCCACGTCGCGGCTGGTGCAGTTGACGGCGCTGATCACCGTGCTGTCGCTGGCGCCGAGCCTGCTGGTGATGGCCACCGCCTTCACCCGCATCGTGATCGTGCTGTCGCTGCTGCGCAGCGCGCTCGGCGCGCCCTCCACGCCGCCGAACAGCGTGCTGATCGGGCTGGCGCTGTTCCTGACCTTCTTCGTCATGCAGCCGGTGCTGGAGGAGGCATGGCGCAGCGGCGTGCTGCCGCTGGCCGACGGGCGCGTCGGCGATCTGGAAGGGCTGCGGCTGGCCGCCGAGCCGTTCCGCCGGTTCATGGCGGCGAGCGCCCGCGCTGACGATGTGCGGCTGTTCCTGGGCCTCGCCCATCTGCCGGCGCCGCCGGATGCCGCGGCGACGCCGTGGCGTGCCCTGCTGCCGGCCTTCCTGGTGGGCGAATTGCGCCGCGCGTTCGAGATGGGGTTCCTGCTCTATTTGCCATTCCTGGTGATCGACATGGTCGTGGCCAGCGTGCTGATGGGCCTTGGCATGATGATGCTGCCGCCGAATGTCGTCAGCCTGCCGTTCAAGCTGATCTTCTTCGTGCTGGTGGACGGCTGGCGGCTGGTCAGCGGCAGTCTGGTCGAAAGCTTCGCCCAGCGCTGAGCCGGAAGCGGCGCCGGCGCGGCGGATCGGAACAGGAATGTTAGCCTTGCGGCTCCTGGCATGCTGGCTTTGCGCGGGCCATGTCGAACATGGCAGTCGCAGAGGTCGCGATGGGCAAGGGGCTCGGCGCAATGCTCCGTCTGACGGTCGGCGCCGTCGGCGTGATGGTACTGGCGGCGTGCACCGGCCTTGCAGGTGCGCCACGCCCGACCGCGCTCAGCCCGCTGTACAACGTGACCCCGGACATGCTGCGGCCCGACGGCACGTTCGCCAATAACGGCCTGTTCCCGATCAATCCTAACGACCAGAGGTGACCCACCGCACACGCGAAGGAGGCGCTGCGATGACAAGCATGATTTCCATCACGACGCGGATGCTCGCATTGCTCGGCACGCTCGGCATCGTCGCCTGCACCGGATCGCCGGGCCAGGACGCATCCGGCAATGTCGCCGGCGGCCCACCGGTGCTCAGCCCGCTGTATGACGTGACGCCGGACATGCTGCGCCCCGACGGAACGATGCGGAACGGGCTGTTGCCGATGAACCCGAACGACCAGTCCTGACCGCGCCCCGGCAGGGTTGACGCGCGGCCGGCGCCGCCGCACATGCGGCGCATGGCCGCGCCCGACCCTTTCGTCCTGCCCGAGGAACCGACGCCCGCCGACGCCGTCGCCGCGATCGGCGACGAACTGGCGGTGTTCGACGACTGGATGGACCGCTACCAGTATATCATCGAACTCGGCCGCAAGCTGCCGCCGTTCCCCGACGCGTGGGCGGATGACGCGCATCGCGTTCCCGGCTGCCAGAGCCGCGTGTGGATGGAGGCGGTGCAGCGCGACGGGCGGCTGTTCTTCGCCGGCGCATCCGATGCTGCCATCGTCGCGGGACTGGTGGCGCTGCTGCTGCGCGTCTATTCCGGCCGCACCGCGGCGGAGATCGCGGCGACCGAGCCGACCTTCCTCAAGGATCTCGGGCTGATCGAGGCGCTTTCGACCAATCGCGGCAACGGCATCGCCGCGATGGCACGCAAGCTGCGCGAGGCAGCGGCGTTGCAGGCTGCCTGAACGCGTGTGAAGCAATGCCCCCGGGCGTTGCGGGGGCCGGTGGTGCTCTCCCTCTCCACCCCGCTGGGGTGGAGAGGGAAGAAGGAGTCGTTCTGTCGATTTCTCTCTGACGCTCTGAACCGGTCCGGGTCATTCAGCCCGCCAGCGCCACCAGCAATTCGGCGTGCGTATGCGCGTCCCCCGCGGCGGCAAGGCTGCCGTCCGAGTGCAGGGTCAGCCGCTGCCCGCGCCAATCCGTCATGCGGCCGCCGGCATTGCGGACGATCGCGCCGAGTGCCGCGCGATCGTGCAGGCCGCACGGGTCATGACCGCGCCAGGATGCCCACGATCGCATCGGTAAGCTTGCCGAGTGCCGTGCTCATCGCCGCCACCAGATCGCGCGTCGCCGGGGAGGCGGGCTGCACGTTCAGCCGCAGCGTTTCGGCATGGGCGGCCTGCCGCGCATCGGCGTGCCGCACCGCGACCTGCGCGAGCAGCACCAGCGCGCCCGACGCATCGGTGTCGAAGCGCTGCACGTCGATTTCGAGGATCAGGTCGGGCGCGGTGGAGATCGCCCCGGATTCGGCGAACACCGCGGTTCCCGGCAGCCGCTCCACCAGGTCTTCGGTAATGACGCGATCCAGCATGCCGCCGAGCGATTCGCCCCAGCGCTGATTGCTGGTCACATGCACCTGATAGTCGGCGGAGGCGCGCACGATCTCCGGCCGGTCGAGATAGCCGGCCAGCCCGATCCGCCGCAGTTCGACGCTGTGCGCCGCCAGATGGCGCGGCGGCCCCGTCACGGCGGCGAGCGTGTAGAGTTCCGGCGTGGGGGAGGTGTTGCAGCCCGCCAGCAGGACCAGTGCGGCGGTGAGTGCGGCGATGCGCGTCATGGCGAGCCCGCCGCGCCGGTGCGCCCGCGCAGCAGCGCCTCTGGATGCTGGTCGAGATAGTCGGCAAGCAGCCGGACCGATCGGGCGGTGTCGCTGAACTGGTCCATCAGTCGCTCCAGGTCGCGGCGGACCTGCGAATTGCCGCCATATCCGGCCTCCGCCGATCCGATCAGCTTGCCGAGCCGGTCCACCGCCGTGTCCAGCCCCTGGGCGATCTGCGGCAGGCGTTGCAGCGCCGGGCCGGCGCCGGCATTGGCCTGCCGCACCAGTTCCTGCACCGCGGCGAGGGTCGCGGTGAGGGTGCGCAGGCTGGTCTTCAGCTCCGGGCCGTTGGCGACCGAATCGATGCCGTTCAGCGTGTCGTTCAGGTGCCGCGCGATCTCGTCCAGCGGCAAGGCCTCAACCTTTTGCAGGATCTGGCCGAGGCTGCTGGTGATCCCTTCGAGGCCGCCGGGCAGCGTCGGCAGCACGATCGCCCCGTCCTGTTCGCTGACGGTGGCCAGCGCCCGCGCGTTGGCCTTGGTGTCGGCGCGCTGGTCGCCGAAGAAGTCCAGCGCCACCAGCAACTGCCCGGTCAGGAAATTGGCGGTGCGCAACTGCACCCGCAGGCCGTTGCCGACAAGCTGCCGCGCGGTCTGCAACGGCGGCGCGGTGGGGGTTTCGCCGGGGCCGAAGATGCGTTCCGGCTGCACCTCGAAATGCACCACGACGCGCGACTGCGTGCCGTCGGCATCGAGCGCGAGCCGGATGCTGGTGACGCTGCCGATCGGGATGCCGAACAGCTCCACCGGGGAGCCGACCGCCAGCCCCCGCACCGAGCCGGTGAAATACACGACGAACGGGATGCGGTCGCGGAACCCGGCGGAGATGGCCGCGCCGCGATCGTCGTACAGCGGAAAATTGGCGTTCATCACGCTGCGCGGCCCGTCGCGCGGCGGCGGCGGCGTGTCGAAGGCGATGCCGCCGGCCAGCAGCGCGCGCAGGCTTTCCAGTTGCAGCCGCACGCCGTCGGCCCCGAGCTGCACACTGACGCCGGAGGTGTTCCAGAAATACGTGCCCTGCCGCACGAACCGGTCATAGGGTGAACGGACGAACACGTGCACGTTGATGTAGGTATCCTCCACCCGCTCGGCGGGATGCACGTCGTAGCTGAGCACTTCGCCGGCGGGGATGTCGCGGAAGAACACCGGCGAGCCGGAGGCGATCGAGCCGATGCGGTCGGCGCGCAGCACGAAGGAACTGCCCGGTTCGTCCGAACGCACCGCCGGCGGCTCCTCCAGCCCCACGAAGCTGGTGCGCGGCGTGCCGCCCCCCCGGCCGGGGTCCATCTCGATATACGATCCGGACAGCAGCGTATCGAGGCCCGAGACGTTGTTGGCGGTCAGCCGCGCGCGCACCACCCAGAACCGGGCGTTGGAGGTCAGGAAGCGGTCCGCCTCCCGCCGCATGTCCGCCTGCACGGTGACGGTTTTCATGTCCGGCGACAGCGTGATGCGGCGGACGGTGCCGAGATCGACCGCCTTGTGGCGGATGCGGGTCTGGCCGGCGGTGAGGCCCTCGGCGGTGGCGAAGGTGAGGCGGATCGTCTCCCCCTGCCGGCTGATCGCCTGCCAGCCGAGATAGGCGGCGATCAGGGCGGCGACGATCGGCACCAGCCAGACCACGTGGAAGCCCCGCTGCGTCTGCACCCGCGCCTCGGGCGGGCCGGCGGGCGGCGGGGCAGGGGGTTCGGGGCCGCTCATGCGGGGTTGCGCCCGGCGGCATCCCACATCAGCCGCGGGTCGAAGCTGGCGGCGGCCAGCATGGTCAGCACCACCACGGCGCAGAACGACACCGCGGCCGGCCCCGGCCGGATCGAGACCAGCAGGCCCATGCGGACCAGCGCGGTCAGGATCGAGATCATGAACACGTCGATCATCGACCAGCGGCCGATCGAATCGACCACCCGGTACAGCGCCGTCTGCTGCCTGAGGCCGTGCCGCGCCTGCCAGCGGGTGCGCAGCAGCAGCCAGCTCAGCCCGATCAGCTTCATCAGCGGCACGGTGATGCTGGCGAAGAACACCAGGGCGGCCAGCGGCCACATGCCGGCGTCCATCAGTTCGCCGACGCCGCCCAGGATGGTGTCGGTCTGGACGCGGCCCAGATTGGTCACCTGCATGATCGGCAGCAGGTTCGCCGGGATGTACAGGATCGCGGCGGCGCCCAGCAGCGCCCAGGCGCGGGGAACGCTGTCCGGCTTGCGCCGCCGCGCCCGCGCGCCGCAGCGCGGGCAGGCGTGCAGGGCGGTGCTGACCAGCCCGCAACTGTCGCAGCCGAACGGGCTGCCGCTGGCCGCACCGGCGGCGTGCCCGGCAGTGATGCCGCGCCCCTCCAGCCCGAGCCAGATCGCCTCCCGGTCCAGCACGCTGTCGGCCGCGGCGGTGGCGAGCGCGAGGCCGCCCAGCGCATAGACCGCGACCCCCACCTCCACCCGGGCGATGGCGATCAGGCGGGTGTAGGCGACGAACACGCCGAGCAGGAACACCTCCGCCATCGCCCAGGTGTCGAGCCATTCCGACCAGCGGAACACCGCATAGAGATGCCGCGGCGGCCGCGCCAGCCGCAGCCCGCCGAGCACGTAGGCGAGCGCCAGCAGCCGCCCGAGCGGGGCGGCAAGCGTGGTCACCAGCACCGCGACCGCGAGCGGCCAGAACCCGCTTTCCTCCAGCGCCAGCGGGCCGCTGAGCAGCGTCATGGTGCGGTCGAGCCCGCGCACGTCCACGTCCAGGAACGGCTCCGACAGGGCGAGGGCAAACAGCAGCAGCCCGGTGAGCGCGAGCGCGAGGGC
Organism: Pseudomonadota bacterium; assembly: GCA_021826485.1. GTDB lineage: Bacteria > Pseudomonadota > Alphaproteobacteria > Acetobacterales > Acetobacteraceae > JAFKFJ01. The sequence continues at coordinate 5,407 of JAKAZX010000271.1, forward strand.
GCGGCCGGTGGGGTCCACATGGCGCCGGCGCAGCACCGCGGCGCACCGCGTGCAGCGCGCCACCGCCCGCCGCGGCATCGCCGGCATGTGCTGAAACAGCCCGCATTCCGGGCATTCGCGCAGGCGCTGGGCGGGGGACGTGGCAGGGCTGGCGAGGGCGAGGGACATGCGGCCGCGATCGGTTGCGCCGGTGCTTGTGCCGCACCCGGCGCGACAGTGGAAGCACGCCGTTGCCGCGCCCCTGCCCCGCCGCTATACCGGCGCCGGCCGCCGACGTAGCTCAGTGGTAGAGCAACTGATTCGTAATCAGTAGGTCCACAGTTCGAATCTGTGCGTCGGCACCAGCGAAATCAATGA
>JAKAZX010000272.1 GCA_021826485.1 Pseudomonadota bacterium
GCACCGCAGATATTCCCCCGTCATTGCGAGGAGCGCAGCGACGAAGCAATCCAGAAGACCGGGCCGTTCGCAGTAATGTTCCCACCACCGCGGCGGCGGCAAGCGCCTGGATTGCTTCGCTTCGCTCGCAATGACGACGATCGGGACTGCCGGCGCGAACTAATACAGTCGCCCGCCCTTGGATGGACAGTAATGCGGCGCCGCTATTTCGGCATCACGACGGTCATGTACGGTGCCTTCGGCGTCTCCCCCGGCACGGTCGCCGCGCTCACCGCATGCACGACCGGCGGCAGGCTGCGCAGATAGGCGACGATCGCGCGCGCGTCGGCGTCCGTCAGCGCGGCGAAGTCATTGTAGGGCATGATCGGGATCAGCTTCCCACCGCCCGGCGTCGCGCCGGTCCGGATTGCGGTGATGACCTGCTCGTCCGACCATTTGCCGAGGCCGGTTTCCGGGTCCGGCGTCAGGTTCGGCCCCCAGCGCACGCCGACGCCCGGAAGTTCGAAGCCGACATCGGAGCCGGACAGCGGGTGCGCGAAATCCGGCTTGCCGAGGAAATAGCCGGGCGTGTGGCAGTCGCCGCAGCCCATCAGCGTGACCAGGTATTTGCCCCGCGCCACGTCATCTTCGGCCTGCGCCGCGATCGTGCCGCAGACCGCCAGCGCCGCGCCCGAGGCGGCCCGGATAAACCAGTTCATCGTTCCCCTCCCGCTCTGTCATGCCGACTTGAGCGGGTCGAGGGATATCGCAAACAACAGGTAACTTAAATCAAAATTTACGAAGGCTCATTTTGTGCCGAACAGCCGGTCCCCGGCATCGCCGAGGCCGGGGCGGATATAGCCGTGCTCGTCCAGGCAGCGGTCGATCGCACAGGTGAACACCGGCACGTCGGGATGCGCGCCGGTCAGCACGCCCACCCCCTCCGGCGCCGCGATCAGGCAGACGAAGCTGATCTGCGCCGCGCCTGCCGCCTTCAGCCGCCCGACCGCGGCGGCGGCGGAATGGCCGGTCGCCAGCATCGGATCGACCACGATCACCTGCCGGTCGGCGATGTCCTCGGGCAGCTTCAGATAGTATTCGACGGGTTGCAGCGTCACCGGGTCGCGATACAGGCCGATATGGCCGACCCGCGCCGACGGCACCGCGTCCAGCATCCCCTCCAGGATGCCGTTGCCGGCGCGCAGGATCGAGACGAGGCAGAGCTTCTTGCCCGAGATCATCCGCCCCATCATCGGCTCCAGCGGCGTCTCGATCGGCACCGGCTCCAGCGGCAGGGCGCGCGTCACCTCGTAGCACATCAATAGGCTGATCTCCCGCGCGATGCGGCGGAAATCGGCGACCGCGGTATCGCGGGAGCGCAGCAGCGTCAGCTTGTGCTGCACCAGCGGATGATCGAGCACGGTGACATTCGGTCGGGCCATCGGCATGGGCGGGCGCGCTCGCTTGGGGGTGGGAGGGACGATGGAACGTCGGCGGCGGACCATAGCCCCGGCCCCCTGCCCCCTCAAGCGATCTGCAGGCTCTGCAACACCTGTTCGAGTTCCTGGAAGCTCGGCATGTGCTGGGTGGGCGCCATCTTCCGCCCGGTCTCGACGCTGACCTGCGGCGCGTTGCCGTGCAGATGCGCCACCAGCACGGCGCGGATCACCTCCAGATACTTCGCCTCCTCCTCCACCACCGCGCGCAGGCGGCTGGCGAACGGGCCGACCATGCCGTAGGCCAGCAGCACGCCGAGGAAGGTGCCGGTCAGCGCACCGCCGATCATCGCGCCCAGGACCGAAGGCGGCTCGTTGATGTGCGACATGGTCTTGATGACGCCGAGCACGGCGGCGACGATGCCGAGCGCGGGCAACCCGTCCGCCATCGTCTGCAAGGCGTGCGCGCCGTGCAGTTCCTCGTTCAGCGATTTCTTCAATTCCCGCGCCATCACGTCCTCGATCTGGTTGGGATCGTCGGCATTCATGCCGACCATGCGCAGGTAGTCGCAGATCATGTCGCTGGCGTGGTGGTTGCGCAGGATTTTCGGGAACTTGCGGAAGGCGGCGCTTTCCTCGGGCTTCTCGATATGCGGCTCCAGCGCCATCGCGCCCTTGGTCGCGGCCAGCCGCACCAGGAAGAACATCAGGCTGAGCAGATCGACGTAATCCGTCTTGCGGAAGCTGGCGCCCTTGAGAATCTTGCCGAAGCCGCCGAGCGTGTGTTTCACGTCGTGCAGGCTGTTGGCCATGATGAAGGTGCCGACGGCGGCGCCGCCGATGGTCAGCATCTCGAACGGCACCGCCTCCACCAGCGGCCCCATGCTGCCGCCGGACAGCAGGTAGCTGCCGAACACGCAGACGAACAGGAAGCCGAGGCCGGCAAGCGGGATCATCGTGCGGCGTCACTCGGACGCCGGCGGCAGCGGGGTCGAGGACATCACCAGGATCGCGATGCGCCGGTTCGCCGCGGCGAGCGGCTCGGCGGGCAGCAGCAATTCGCGGTCGGCGCGGCCGGTGACTTCGCGGAACCGCGCGTCCGGCAGCCCGTCCTCGGCCAGCAGGCGGCGCGTGGCGCTGGCGCGGTCGCCGGACAGTTCCCAGTTGCCGCGCTGGCTGCCCCGGTAGGGCGCGGCGTCGGTGTGGCCGGCGATGGCGATGGGCTGCGGCAGCCGGGCCAGCACCGGCGCAATCTTCTGCAACAGCAGCCGGGCGCGGTCGTTCGGCTCCGCCGAGCCGGTCGCGAACATCGGCTGGCGGTCGGCGTCGAGCAACTGGATGCGCAATCCCTCCGGCGTCACGTCGATGGCGAGCTGGCGCGCCAGCGCCGCCAGCGCGGGGTCGGCGGCGACGGCATCGCGGATCGCCGTGGCGGCGGCGGCGAACTCCGCCCGTTCCCGCCGCGCCAGCTCGGCGCGCAGCGCGCCGGTGTCGGTACCGCGCAGGTCCGGTGCCGGCGCGGGCGCCGCCCCGGCGCCGGCATTGGCGAGGAATTCGGCATGCGAGGGGGTCGCCGCCGGCTTCGCCGCGACGCCGCCGCCCGGCGCATGCTCCCCCGTTTCGGTGGCCGGCTTCGCGGCATTGCCCGCTGCCGTCGCCGTGCTGCCGGCGCGGCTGCGCTGATCGTCCGGCGCCTCGGCTTGCGGCGGTGGGCTGGCCGGCGCGTCCGCCTCCGGATCGCCGGCGGGGGCGGAGGATTTGCCCGGCAGCACGGTCTGCGTGCCGAGGTCGGAGACCATCGCCCCCTGCTCATAGGGCGTCCGGCCGCCGAACGGGGCGCCGCTGCCGGACATGCTGCGGGCCATCGCGTTCATCGGCGCGAAATAGTCGGCCAGCCCCCGCCGCTGCTCCTCCGTCGTCGCGTTGATCAGCCACATCAGCAGGAAGAACGCCATCATGGCGGTGACGAAATCGGCGTAGGCGACCTTCCAGGCGCCGCCGTGATGGCCGCCCTCGGCCACCTCCTCCCGCCGGATGATGATCGTGCCGCGGCTGTTCTTCCGCTCCCGTGCCGCCATCCGCATTCCGCTCCACCGAGGCCGGGGGGCAGAGTGCGGCGGGTTGCTTAAGCCGGTGCTAACCGCCCGACCCGCTTTCGACCGGCGCGCAGTTGGTGCGCCCGGCCATCACGCAGTCCTGCACCCGGCCGACGCCGTGCAGCACGTGCATCAGGAACAGGCCGCCGCCGATCAGTACCGCCAGCACCAGCAGCGCCACCAGCGCGCCGCGGCGCGGGCCGGCGGCGGCATCGTCATCGGATGGGTCGGGGTCTTCCATTCCATCTCCGGCACTTTTCTTGACACGGACGGAGTCGTCCGGCCACTTCACGCCATGTCCCGCGGGTTCGCCCTGCTGCTTGCCCTGCTGTTCACCGCCCTGCTGTCCCCGGTGGTGCGGGCGGCGGACCGGGAATTCACCACCAGCGACGGCATCCACCTGCATTACATCGAACAGGGGCACGGGCACACCATCGTGCTGGTCCCCGGCTGGACCATGCCGGCCTGGATCTGGGACGCGCAGATCGCCGATTTCGCGCGACACTACCGCGTGATCGCTTTTGACCCGCGCGCCCAGGGCGACAGCGAGGCGTCGCGCGACGGCTATGAGCCGCTGCGGCGCGGCCAGGACATCGCCGAGCTGATCGCGACCCTGGGGCCGGAGCGGGTGCTGCTGGCCGGCTGGTCGCTCGGCGTGCTGGACGCCCTCGCCTATGTCCACACGCATGGCGACGCGCGGCTCGCCGGCCTCGTGCTGATCGACAATTCGGTGGGCGAGGAGCCGGCGCCGACCGCTGGCCCCCGCCACGCCGGCAGCGCGCGCCCGATCGGGCGGGAGGCGCGGATGCGCCTGTTCGTGCACGGCATGTTCGCCCGGCCGCAGCCCGCCGCCTATCTCGACCGGCTGACCGCCGCCTGCCTGCGCACGCCCGAGGCTGCGGCCGATGCGCTGCTGAACTATCCGGAACCGCGCAGCTTCTGGAAGGAAGCGGTCTATGCTACGGCGCGTCCCGTGCTTTATGTCGTCACCCCCCGTTTCGCCGGACAGGCGGAAAACCTGCGCCGCCATCACCCGACCGCCGAGGCGGTGGTGATGACCGGGGTGGGCCACGCCCTGTTCGTCGATGATCCCGCGCGGTTCGACGCGCTGCTGGGCGACTTCATCCGCCGGCGCGTCTGGCCTTGAGGCGGCCCGCCGCGGCGCTGCTGCCGCTCGCGCTGGTCTCCGCCGCTTCGCTCGGGTTCGAGATCGCACTGACCCGCTACTTCGCGGTCGCGAAATGGTCGGAATACGGGTACTGGGTCATCTCGATCGTGCTGGCCGGCTTCGCGCTGAGCGGCGTGGTGATGGCGCTGGCCGAGGACTGGTTCCTGCGCCACGGTCCGCGGCTGCTGGCGGCGCTGCCGGCGGCGCTGATCCTGGCCGGCGCGGGCGGCTACCATCTTGTCACGACAAATTCCTTCAACCCGCTGCAATTGCAGAATCCCGCGACCGTCGGGCCGCAGCTTGCCGACATCGCCGGCTACTACGCGGCCTTGCTGCCGTTCTTCTTCCTGGCGGGACTGTTCGTCGCGCTCAGCTTCGTGCTGAACCCGCGCCGCCTCAATCTGGTTTACGGCTACGATCTGACCGGCGCGGGGCTGGGCGCGCTGCTGGTGCTGGCGCTGATGGCGGTGGTGCCGCCCTTCGCCCTGCCCGCCTGCCTGCTGGTGGTGCTGGTCCCCGCCGCCGTGGGCCGTCGGGCACTGCCGGCGGCGGTGGCGGCGCTGCTGGCCGGGGAGGCGCTGCTGCTGCTGGATGACCGGGCGGCGTTCAATGATTTCAAGGCGATCTACGCGCCGCTTCATGTGCCCGGCAGCCGTATGGCGGCGCAAATCCGCTCCCCGCGCGGCTATTACCTGCTGCTCGACGACTTCACCGAGCGGGTGGATACCGACATCTCCAACGACGCGGCAATGCTCGGCCTGCCGGGGCCGCCGCGCGCGTTCGGGCTGTATCGCGACGGCAACCGCATCGCCGCCCTGCCCCGCCCGCCGGGCGCCGCCGCGGCCTATGCCCCGGCGGCGCTGTCGGCGCTGCCCTATGTGCTGTCGCCGCACCCTTCGCTGCTGCTGATCGGCTCGTCCGGCGGGTTCCGGGAGGCCGAGGCCCGCGTGCTGGGCGCGCGCAGCATCCGCACGCTGGAACCCGAATACTGGCTGCGCGAGGCGGTCCGCCACGGCCTTGGACCGGCCCCGCC
>JAKAZX010000273.1 GCA_021826485.1 Pseudomonadota bacterium
ACTGCCGGCGCCCGTCATCACCACCATGCCGGACCACGCACCGGGATTTCATCTGACGCCGCGGGCATAGGCGCCGCGGTCAGCACTGCCAGACCCGCGGCAGCGGGCGCCCGTCGCGCAGCGCCGCGAGCCCCGCCAGCACCGCCGCCCGCAGGAAAGCGCCATCGGCGGCGACGATGCGGCCGAGCAGCATCCCGTCCCAGGCGCTGGCGGCGGCCTCCGCGGCCGTGCCCTGCCAGGCGTCGCGGAGCGCCGCCAGCCGGTCCGCGGCGTCCGGCGCAATATGAATCAGGGTCGCGACCGCGCCGCCGCCCCGCGCGATGGCCGGGCGGGCCAGCGCCGAAGCCGCGTCGCCGTCGAGGCGGATCGCGTCGTGCAGGATCAGCCGTCCCCCGCGGCGGACGCGGATGGTGTCGGCAAGCCGCAGCGCACCGATCCGCTCCCCCATCGCGGTGCGGCCGAACACCAGGCTCTCCACGCCGAGGAAAGCGCTGCCCGGCGCGAGATCGACGCTGAGCCGGCGATCGAGCGCCGCACCGTCGAACAGGATCGCCTCCTGCGGCAGCCACTCGGCCGCGGCGCCGGCGGCGAGCGCGATCTCCGTGCGCAGGCGGGCCGGCGGATCGGCGGGACGGCTGCGGTAGAACCGCTCCGCCGCCTGGGAGGCGATGCAGGCGCGCGCGCCGGGGCCGAGGGTGAGGGCGATGTCCAGCCGGTCGCCCCCGGCCACGCCGCCGGAACTGTTGAGCGACACCGCCTCGAACCAGCCGGCGGGGCGCGGGAAGCGTGCCTTCAGGCAGCCGACCTGCCGCAGATCGGCGAGCACGGAGGCGTCTCCCCGCCGGACAATGGCGATCCCGAGCGAGCCGCTGGCCCGTTGCAGATCAGACCGAAAGGCGGCGGCGGACCTCGTGCTCATCCAGCTCCTCACGCCGACCGGCGAGCACGATGTCGCCGCGGTCCATGACCACGATACGCTGTGCCAGCTCCTGCGCGAAGTCGAAATACTGCTCGACGAGCAGAATGGCCATCTCGCCGCGGGTGCGCAGCAGGGCGATGACCCGGCCGATATCCTTGATGATGGAGGGCTGGATGCCCTCGGTCGGCTCGTCCAGCACCAGCAGGCGCGGCTTCATCACCAGGGCGCGCGCAATGGCAAGCTGCTGCTGCTGCCCGCCGGACAGATCGCCCCCGCGCCGCCGCAGCATGGATTTCAGCACCGGAAACAGGTCGAACACGTCATCCGGCACGCGGCGCCTGCCGCGCGGCAGCACGGCGAAGCCGGTTTCCAGGTTCTCGCGCACCGTCAGCAGCGGGAAGATGTCCCGGCCCTGCGGCACCCAGGCGATGCCGCGCCGCGCCCGGTCATAGGGGGCGAGCCGCGTGATGTCGGCGCCGTCCCAGGCGATCGTGCCGCCGCTGATCCGGTGCGCGCCGGTGATCGCCCGCAGCAGGCTGGTCTTGCCGACGCCGTTGCGGCCCAGCAGGCACGTCACCTCGCCGGTCGCGGCGGTCAGCGACACCCGGCGCAGCGCGATCGCGGCGCCGTAATGCAGGCTCACGTCGCGCACATCCAGCATGCTCAGCGCCCCAGATAGACTTCGACGACGCGCGGGTCGGCGCTGACATGGTCGATGCTGCCCTCCGACAGCACCGCGCCTTCGTGCATCACCGTGACCTTGACGCCGAGTGCGCGGACGAACGCCATGTCGTGCTCGACCACGACGACGCTGCGCGTGCGGTTGATCTCGCGCAGCAGCTCCGCGGTCTGCTCGGTCTCCGCGTCGGTCATGCCGGCCACCGGCTCGTCCACCAGCAGCAATTGCGGTTCCTGCGCCAGCAGCATGCCGATTTCCAGCCACTGCTTCTGGCCGTGCGAGAGATCGCCGGCGCGGCGGCCACGATGTTCGGCGAGGCGGATGGTCTGCAGGATGGCTTCCACCCGTTCGCCTTCCTCGGCACTCTGCCGTGCCCACAGGGTGAAGCGCGGCCGCCGGTCCCCGGCGAGTGCGAGCAGCAGATTGTCCCAGACCGTATGCGGCTCGAAGACCGTCGGCTTCTGGAACTTGCGGCCGATGCCGAGCGATGCGATGGCCGGCTCATCCAGCCGCGTCAGGTCGGTCGCCTCGCCAAACACCACCTTGCCGCTGTCCGGGCGGGTCTTGCCGGTGATCACGTCCATCATGGTGGTCTTGCCGGCGCCGTTCGGGCCGATCACCGCCCGCATCTCGCCGCGCTCCAGCACCAGCGACAATGCGTTCAGCGCGCGGAACCCGTCGAAGCTGACGGTGACGCCGTCGAGATAGAGCAGAGTGTCGTTGTGGATCATTCGGCCGGTTCCGGTTCCGGTGCCGGGCCGGCCGGGGCGGCGCGCGGGCGGCGGCGCGCGAGGCCGAGCAGGCCGTCCGGCAGCAGCAGCGTGACCAGGATGAACAATGCGCCGAGCGCGAACAGCCAGAGTTCCGGCAGCGCGCCGGTGAAGTAGGTCTTGCCGAGATTGACCAGCACCGCGCCGAGCACCGCGCCGACCAGCGTGCCGCGCCCGCCGACGGCGACCCAGATCACCGCCTCGATCGAATTGGCCGGGGAGAATTCGGACGGATTGATGATGCCGACCTGCAGGACATACAGCGCCCCGCCGACGCCCGCCATCACCGCGGACAGCACAAACACGAACAGCTTGTAGGCTTCCGGCCGGTAGCCGAGGAAGCGCGTGCGGCTTTCGGTATCGCGCACCGCGATCAGCACCTTGCCGAACCGCGACGTGACCACGTAGCGCGCGATCAGCAGCTCGACGGCAAGGAAGACCGCGCTGGCCGCCAGCAGCCCGTCCCGCGTCGCATCGAGGTGCAGCGGAATGCCGAACACGTCCTTGAAATCGGTCAGCCCGTTGTTGCCGCCGAAGCCCATGTCGTTGCGGAAGAACGCGAGCAGCAGCGCATAGGTCAGTGCCTGCGTGATGATCGAGAGATAGACGCCCGAAACGCGGCTGCGGAAGGCGAGCCAGCCGAACACCAGCGCCAGCAGGCCGGGCACCAGCAGCACCATGACGATCGCGAAGAACGCGTTGTCGAAGCCGTGCCAGTACCAGGGGAGCTGCTTCCAGTTCAGGAACACCATGAAGTCGGGCAGGATGGCGTTGCCGTAGACCCCGCGCGTGCCGATCTGGCGCATCAGATACATGCCGATCGCGTAGCCGCCGAGCGCGAAGAATGCGGCATGGCCCAGCGAGAGGATGCCGGCGAAGCCCCAGACCAGATCGACCGCCACGGCCAGCATCGCGTAGCTGAGATACTTGCCGGCGAGCGAGACCGTATAGGTCGGCACATGCAGTGGCGCATCGGCCGGCAACGCGAGGTTCAGCACCGCGAGCAGCGCCGCGCCGCCGAGCACCAGGACGAGACAGGTGGTGGTTGCGGTGCGGCTCATGCTTCCACCGCGCGGCCCTTGAGCGGGAACATTCCCCGCGGCTTGCGCTGGATGAACAGGATCAGCAGCACCAGCACCAGGATTTTCGCCAGCACCGCGCCGGCGAGCGGTTCGAGGAACTTGTTGACGATGCCGAGGGTGAGCGCGCTGACCAGCGTGCCCCACAGATTGCCGACGCCGCCGAACACCACCACCATGAAGCTGTCGATGATGTAGCCCTGACCGAGATTGGGACTGACATTGTCGATCTGGCTCAGCGCCACCCCGGCCATGCCGGCGACGCCGGAGCCAAGGCCGAAGGTGAGCGCGTCGATCCACGGGGTGCGGATGCCCATCGCCGCCGCCATGCGCCGGTTCTGCGTCACCGCGCGCATCTGCAGCCCGAGCGCGGTGAAGCGCAGCACCGCCATCAGCGCGACCAGCACCAGCACGGCGAACACGATGATATAGAGCCGGTTGAAGGTGATCGTCAGGCCGCCCCATTCGGCCGCACCGCTCATCCAACCGGGCGTCGTCACGTTGCGGTTGCTGGCGCCGAAGATGCTCCGCACCGCCTGCTGCAGCGCCAGCGACAGGCCCCAGGTGGCCAGCAGCGTCTCCAGCGGCCGGCCGTAGAGGAAGCGGATCAGCAGCCGCTCGATGGCGATGCCGACCGCGCCGGCGACCAGGAAGGCGGCGGGGACGGCGAGCAGCACGCCGACGCCCGACAGCGCCGGCAGCGACGTGGCGATCACCTGCTGCACCACGAAGGTCGTGTAGGCACCGAGCATCACCATCTCGCCGTGCGCCATGTTGATGACGCCCATCACGCCGAAGGTGATGGCGAGCCCGGCGGCGGCGAGCAGCAGCACCGAGCCGAGCGACAGGCCGTAGAACACCGCCTGCACCAGCGCCCAGAGCTGCTGGACGCGCGCAATCGCGGTGACGGCGGCGGACGCGGCGGCGGCCACTGCGGGCGGCTGGCCGGACAGCGAGGCAAGCAGGTTGCTGGCGTCCAGATCGCCGCGCGCGCGCAGCACCGCGATCGCGGCCAGCCGGTCCGGCACCGGCGCGGTGCCGGCGCTGAGCAGGGCGGCGGCGCGGGCCTGCTGCAAGGCGGTGCGTACCGCCGGGTCCTGCTCGTTGGCGAGCGCACGGTCGAGCGCGGGAAGCGCGGCGGCATCGTGCTGCGCGAACAGGTCGGCGGCGGCCTTCATGCGGCGCGCGGGATCATGGGAAAACAGGGTCAGCGCCCCCATCGCCGCCTCGATCGACCGGCGCACGGCGTTGTTCACTCGCACCCGCTTGAGGTCGCCGTCCGGCGTGCCGGGATCGCCGGTGCGTGCATTGGTCAGCGTGCCGTCCTGCCTGATCCACAGCGAGCGGTCGGGCGCAACGAACAGCGTGCCGGCCTGCAATGCCGCGACCGCGGGCTCGGCGTGCGGATTGCCGGACAGCGCCAGCGCATCGACGGCGCGGCGGATGTCCTCGTAGCCGCCGGCCAGACCGGCGAACGGATCGTCGTCGGCGCGCGCAGCCAACGGGCAGATCGCGATCAGCAGCAACAGCACGCGGAGCAGGATCATCACAAGCTCGGATCAGGGAACGGGAAGGGGAGGCGGGCCGACGGCCCGCCTCCGATGGTCAGGCATACGCCGTCACTTGCTGGCGCCGCCGCACTTGCCGGTCACGACGTTGAAGTTGCCGCAATGCAGTGGATAGCGCCAATCCGCGATCAGGTCGCGCGAGCCCGGCAGATAGGGCGACCATTCCTGCGCCACCACCGTGCCCGGCGTGTTCCAGACGACGTTGAACTGGCCGTCGCCCTGGATTTCACCGATATAGACCGGCTTGGTGATGTGATGGTTCGGCATCATCGCCGCATAGCCGCCGGTGAGGTTGGGCACGGTGACGCCGATCATCGCGTCGATCACCTTGGACGGATCGGTCGTGCCGGCCTTCTCCACCGCCTTCACCCACATGTTGAAGCCGATGTAGTGCGCCTCCATCGGGTCATTGGTGGTGCGGTTCGCCTTCTTGGTGAAGTCGTGCCACTCCTTGATGAACGCCTTGTTGCCCGGCGTGTCGATGCTCTCGAAATAGTTCCACGCGGCGAGGTGGCCGACCAGCGGCTTGGTGTCGATGCCGGCCAGCTCTTCCTCGCCGACCGAGAAGGCGACGACCGGGATGTCGGTCGCCTTGATGCCCTGGTTGCCGAGTTCTTTGTAGAACGGCACGTTGGCGTCGCCGTTGATCGTCGATACCACCGCCGTCTTCTTGCCGGCCGAGCCGAAAGCCTTGAT
>JAKAZX010000274.1 GCA_021826485.1 Pseudomonadota bacterium
GCCAGCAGGCCGCCGGCGGCGTCGATCGTGCCGAGGTTCGACACCGGCGCATCGATGGTGCCGGCGCCGGTGAGCGTATGGCCGCTGCCGATCGTCAGGTCGCCCGCGGGGCCGCCGCCGCCGCCGAGCGCGATCGTCGAGGTTGCATCGAGCGAGACCTGTCCGCCGCCGGCGAGGGTGAGGTTGCCGGCGATGGCGATGGCGCCGCCGCCACTGGCCAGCAGCGTGCCGGCGCCATTCACCTCGGCATTGTCGGTGATGCCGAGCGTGCCACCGGTGACGGCGACCGTGCCGCTGCCGCCCTTGGCAGCGACGACGAGCCCGATGCCGGCGTCATCGGCGCCGCCGCCGGTGACCGCCGCGCCGCTGCCGACCACCAGCGTGCCGCTGCCGGCGCCGCCGACCACGATGCGGCCGTTGGCGGTCAGCGTCGAACCCGCGCTGACGACGGAAACCACGCCGACGCCGCCGGCATCGTTGCCGATGCCGAGCGCCGCCTCCTGGTCGATGTATTGCGCCGCCGACGCCTGCACCGTCGCCCCGCCGGTCACGTTGAGCGCGCCGTGGCCGTAATTGCCGACCGAGATGCGCCCGCTGCCGGCATTCAGCAGCGCCCCCGCGCCGCTTACGTCGGCGACACCGATGCCGGACGAAAGATCGCCGATCACCATGCTGCCGTAGTAGGTCGGCTGCGTGCCGGTCACCTCCACCGTGCCGCCGGTCGCGATCGCCAGAGTGCCGCTGCCGAGTTCGCCGACCCAGATCGGCCCGTCCGATTGCAGCAGCCCGCCGCCATCGACGGTGACGAAGCCGCTGCCGTAGCTGCCGGGCTGCGCGAACAGGCCCCAGCCGAGGATCATCGCCGCTTCGGTGTCGCTGTACTCGGCATTGGCGGCGAGCACGGTGCCGCCCTGGACCACCAGCGTCCCGGTGCCCGACATGCCCACGCCGATCGCGCCGCTGCCGGCGTTCAGCAGCGCGCCGGACTCCACCGTCACCTCGCCGGTGGCGCCGCTGCTGACGCCGATCAGCACGTTCGGGTAGTCGTTCGGCTCGTTGGTCGCGGTGGCTTCGACGGTGGCGCCGCCGGAGATGACGAGCGTGCCCGCCGCGCTGTCGGCAATGCCGATCTGGCCGTTGGCGTCGATCAGCGCGCCACTGCCGTCCACGGTGACGAGGCCGCTGGCGCCGGCACTGCCGTTCGCCGCATGGCCGACATAGAACGCATAGCTGCCCGGCGCATAGGCGGCGGCGGAGGCGAGCACGGTGCCGCCCGCGGCCACCACCAGCGCGCCGCTGCCGCCGACACCGACGCCGATCGCGCCGCTGCCGGCGTCCAGCACGCCGCCGCCGGTCACGCTGACCGTGCCGCTGCCGCCCGGCAGCGCGCCGATGTCCACATTGTCGCCGACGCCGCCGGACGGGCTGCCGGTGACGCGCAGCAGCGCCAAGCTGCCGTTGATGACCAGCACGCCCGCGCCGGTGCCCCCCACCTGGACGCTGCCGCTGACCAGCGCGGCATCGCCGGCCTGGAGATAGAGCGTGCCGTCCGCCGACTGGCCGATCAGCAACGCCTGCGGTCCCGTCGTCAGGTCCAGCGTGCCGCTGACCCCCGCCGCCGCCTCGATCTCAAGCTGCGCGAGGCTGGCGGCGCCGGTGAGGGTGGCGGAGACATCCAGGAACCCGTCATCGCCGATGCCGGGCGCCGCCGCGGCCGCGACCAGCGTATTGCCCGCGTTCAGCGTTTCCCAGCTTGCGGCGCTGCCGACGCTGCCGCTGCCGCCGGCCCAGGTGAACGTTGTCATGCCGCGCCCTCCGCCCCGCGCCACAGGATCATGACGGCGGCGTGATCGTCAACAAATGTCTGGCGGGCCTGGGGTGCCGCAGGCTTTGCATTTGCCGGCTTGTGCCGCACACTCCGCCGTGAGCAACCGGAGCCGGCGCATGCCTCCGCTCGATGCCATCGTGGGCGGTGCCACGTCCTACCTGGCCGACGCCGTGCTGATCGGCCGGGAGGTGGTGGAACGCGTGCGTATCGATATCGGCCGCGACGGCCGCATCGCCGCGCTGCACCGCAACGCCGAACGGGCCGACGAACACCTGGCCGGCCTGGTCGTGCCCGGCATCGCCAACCTGCACTGCCACGCCTTCCAGCGCGCGATGGCCGGACTGGCGGAGCGTGCCGGGCCGGAAGGCGACAATTTCTGGCGCTGGCGGGAGGTGATGTACCGCTTCCTCGCCACGTTGACGCCGGACGATGTGCAGGCGATCGCCGCGCAGTGCTACGCCGAGCAACTGCTGAACGGCTACACCGCGGTCGCCGAGTTTCATTACCTGCACAACGCGCCGGACGGCAGCCCCTATGCGCAACCCGAGGAACTCTCATTGCGCATCACGGCGGCGGCGGAGGCGGCGGGAATCGACCTCGTGCTGCTGCCGGTGCTGTACCGTCACGGCGGCTTCGGCGGTGCGCCGCCGAGCGACGGGCAGCGGCGCTTCCTGCTCGATCCCGATGCCTATGCGCGGCTGTGCGGCGACATGGTGCGGCACGCGCGCATCGGCATCGCACCGCACAGCCTGCGCGCGGTGACACCGGAGGAGCTTGCCGCCGCCTGCGAACTTGCCGCGGCGCTCGGCCCGGCGACGCCGCTGCACATCCATGTCGCAGAGCAGGAGCGCGAGGTTGCCGACTGCCTTGCCTGGAGCGGCGCGCGGCCGGTGGCATGGCTGCTCGACCATGCGCCGGTCGATGCGCGCTGGTGTCTGGTTCACGCGACGCATATCGACGAAGGCGAATGCGCGCTTCTGGCGGGCAGCGGGGCGGTCGCCGGATTGTGCCAGACAACGGAGGCCAATCTGGGCGACGGCATCTTTCCGCTGCGCCCCTATCTGGCGGCGGGCGGGCGGTTCGGCGTCGGCACCGACAGCAACGTCTCGGCAAGTCCGGTCGAGGAACTGCGCTGGCTGGAATATGTCCGTCGGCTGGAAAGCCGCGCGCGCAATGTCAGCGAAACCCGGCCCGGCGCCTCGGTCGGCGCCGCGCTGCTCGGTCGCGCGGCGGCCGGCGGCGCACAGGCGCTCGGCCGCGCGTGCGGTGAGATCGCGGTGGGCCACCACGCCGACCTGGTGGTGCTGGACCCCGAACACCCGTCACTGGTCGGGCGCAGCGGCCTCGGCCTGCTCGATGCCTGGGTGTTCAGCGGCACCGCGACGCCGGTGCGGCACGTGATGGTAAACGGCGCCTGGGTCGTGCGCTACGGCACGCATTTGCGCGGACGCGAGATCGAGGCGACGTTCGCCCGCACCATGCGCCGGCTGGCGGACGCATTGTGACAGTGGAGGGCATGGGCATGCGCAATACCTCCACCGGTCATGAGGTGAGCGATGCACCCTGGCTCGATCTGCATTTCCGCTCGGCGCGCCGCGAATACGAGGAGTCGCTTCGTGAGGTCGGCCTGCAGCCGGGCTGGGCGGTCCTGGATGCCGGCTGCGGCGGCGGAAACTTCCTGCCGCTGATCGGCGAACTGGTCGGCGCGCAGGGGCGCATCGCGGCACTGGACCTGGCACCGGAGAACCTCGTGCGCGTCGGGGCGCTGGTTCGCGACGGTCATTGCCCGGACATCATCGAGACCCGGCACGGCAGCATGCTGGCGCTGCCCTACGCCGAAGCGACCTTCGACGGCGTCTGGTGCGCCAACGTGGTGCAGTATCTCAGCCAGGACGAATTCGCGGCGGCGGTGGCGGAATTCCGTCGGGTCCTGAAGCCGGGCGGTACTCTCGCGATCAAGGAATTCGATGTGACCATGCTGCAATTCCTGCCGATGGACAGGGGCATGTTGCAGCGCTTCGTATCGGCGCGCCTTGCGTCGCAGGTCGCGAACGGCAAGATGGGGACGGGAACGGCCTCGCACCTACCGTCATATCTGCGCCGATTCGGCCTTGCGGATATCCGGCGCCGGGGATGGCTTGTCGAGCGCTGGGCGCCGGTGCCGGACGCGACGCGCGGATTTGTCGCGGAGCTGCTGGGCTACTTCGCGAGCGCGGCGCAAACCTACGATCTCGCGCCCGACGATCGGCGTGCCTGGCGCGCGCTCGGCGAGCATCCGGCCGCGTTGCTCGACGACCCGGACTTCTGCTTCCGCGAGTTTTTCGTGCTGACCGTCGCACGCAACCCGGGCGTCCCAGGCGGCGGCGAATGACGGCAGAGCAATTCAGCAAACTCGTTCTCGCGCAGGCCTGCGCCACTGAAGGCGCGCATGGCGGCCATCCTGACTTCCGGCTGCACCGGCGCGTGTTTGCGACGCTGGACTATCCGAAGCCGGGCTGGGCGATGGTGAAGCTGTCGGCCGAGCAGCAGGAAATGGTGACGGCGGCGGAGCCTGCGGTATTTTCCCCCGCGAAGGGTTCCTGGGGCCGGCGGGGTGCCACGCTGCTGTTGCTGGCGAAGGCCGATATGCGGATTGCGAAAAGCGCGATCCGCATGGCCTGGGCGAACGCGCAGCCGTGACGCGCGAGGGCTACCCGAACGTCCGCAGCAGATCGTCCACCTGCGCCGAAGTCAATGCGCGCGGGGCGTGCTGGCGCAGCAGGAGGAACAGCCGCGCCGCTTCCTCCAGCTCCTCCGCCGCGTACACCGCGTCGGTCAGCGATTTTCCCGAGACGACCGGCCCGTGATTGGCCAGCAGCACCGCCCGCGCGCCGTGCGCCGCTGCGTGGATCGCCGGTTCCATCGCCGCGTCGCCGGGACGGTAATACGGCACGATCGGCATGCTCCGGCCGATGCGCATGACGAAATACGGCGTCAGCGGCGGGATCGGGTTCGCCGCGTCCAGATCGGGCAGGCAGGCAACCGCGGTTGCCATCGTGGAATGCAGATGCACGACCGCCCCGGCATCGGCGCGCGCGGCATAGAAGGCGCGGTGCATGAACACTTCCTTGGACGGCGCATCGCCGCCGACATGCGCGAAGCCAGCGTCCAGCCGCGAAATGCGCGCGGGATCGAGCCGGCCGAGCGAGGAATTGGTCGGCGTGATCAGATAGCCATCATCCAGCCGCACGCTGATGTTGCCGGCGCTGCCGACCGAGAAGCCGCGGGCGAACAGGCTGGCGGCCAGCTCCACCAGCAGCCTGCGCGTGTCCGCCTCCGTCATCGCGCGAACGCCTTGAGGAAGAAGTCCGGCGCGCCGAAATTGCCGCTTTTCAGCGCGAGGCGAAGGGCCGGGCCGGCACCTTCGGCAAAGGTCCAGGGCACGCCGGGATCGATCTCCGCCCCGATGCGCAGGCTGCGCACGCCGAGCCGCGTGACCACCGCGCCCGAAGTCTCCCCGCCCGCCACGATCAGGCGGCGCACGCCCTGCGCGACCAGCGCCTCGGCAATTTCCGCGAGTGCGGTTTCCACCAGCGTTCCCGCCCGCTCCCGGCCAAGCCGCTGCTGCAATGCCGAAACTTTGTCCGGCGGGGCGGAGGCGGCGATCACCACCGGGGTTGCGCCCAGCTGGCTGGCGAGCCAGTTGCGCGCCTGGGCGGCCAGCGCGGCGGCGTCGGGCGTCGCCAGCGGATCAAGCTCCAGCGTTGGTACTTGCCCGCGCGCCGCCGCGATCTGGCCGAGCGTTGCGCGCGAGCAGGAGCCGGCGAGCACCGCCGCATGGCCCGACACCGCCGGCAGCGCGCCCGGATCGTCGCGCGTTTCCAGC
>JAKAZX010000275.1 GCA_021826485.1 Pseudomonadota bacterium
GTCACCGCCAGCGCCGCGGATGGCGCGGCGCGCGTGCTGCTGGCGCGCTTCGTGCTGGACGCCTCCGGGCGCGACACGTTCATGGCGAACCGGCTGGGCATCAAGCAGAGCGACAAGCGCAACGCCACCGCCGCAGTGTTCGCGCAGTTCCGCAACGTCGCGGCCCGGACCGACGACATGCGCGGCGCGATCAGCATCCATCTGGTCCGCGACGGCTGGTTCTGGATGATCCCGCTGCCCGGCGAGGCGATGAGCGTGGGCTTCGTCGGCAACCCCTCGGCGTTCCGGCAGCGGCGCGAGCCGCTGGCGACATTCTTCGCCCGGCGTCTGGAGGAAAGCCCGAGCGTGCGCGCCCGCATGGCGCAGGCCGAGCGCATCGGCGAGGTGATGGGCGCGGGCAACTACACGTACCGCGCGCGTCGCTCGTGGGGTGATGGCTGGGCGATGATCGGCGACGCCTTCGGCTTCATCGACCCGGTGTTCTCCAGCGGCGTGCTGCTGGCCATGACGGCGGGCGAGCAGGGCGCGGACATCGCCAGCGCCTGGCTCGCGAATCCGCGACAGGGGGCGGCGCTGGCGCGGCGCACCGAGCGGCGGATGCGCGCGGCGATGGACCGCATCAGCTGGCTGATCTACCGCATCAACACGCCGGTGCTGCGCGAGCTGTTCCTGTCGCCGAGCAACCGGCTGGGCATGCGCGACGGCGTGACCGCGCTGCTGGCCGGCCATCTGCGGCCTGACCGGCGCCTGATCGTTCCTGTCCTGGCCTTCCGGTGCGTCTATTACATCCTGTCGGCGCTGCGCTGGCTGCGGCCGCTTGCGGCCTCGCCGTCGCGGCCGGCGGCATGGCGGTGACCGGCCGGGCCGCGCTGCTGGCGCGCATCGCCGCACGCTATCGCGGCTGCGGGCGGTTCGCCGCCCATTACGTCGCCGGCAAGCTGCGCCACGACCCGCTGACCGGCGCCCTGCTGGCGCTGGGAGCGCGCGAGGAACTGGGCGAGGTGGCGGATCTGGGCTGCGGCCGTGGTCAGTTCGCGGCCCTGCTGCTGGAGGCGGGGCTGGCGCGCAGCGTCGTCGGGCTGGACGTCAACGCCCGCCTGCTGCGGCAGGCGCGCCGCGCGCTGCGCGGCCTGTCCTTCCAGGGGTGCGTCCAGGACCTGACCGCCGATCCGGCGGTGCCGCAGGCGGACACGGTGCTGCTGCTGGACGTGCTGTACCAGTTGCCGACCGCGGCGCAGGTGCGGCTGCTGGAGGCGGCGGCGCGGTCGGCGCGGCGACAGATGGTCATTCGCACCGCCGATCCGGCACAGGGCGGCCGGGCCTGGCTGACGCGGCTGCTGGAGCGGGCGGGGCGGCGGATCTGGCCGCATGCCGGGGCGGCGGTGAACGCCCAGCCGGTCGGCTGGATGATCGAGCGGCTGCGCGGGGCGGGGTGGTCGGTGCGGGTCGCGCCGTGCTGGGCCGGCACGCCGTTCGGCAACGTCCTGCTGACGGCGCGGCGGGATGGCGCGGCGACTGGCGTGGTTCAGGGCGCGTGGGACGGGACGGATGGCGCCGCATCGGCGCGTTGGCCCGCGGTCTCTTTCCGCAAGGCGTTGCCCACGTCATGGGCGGTTTTTCCGACGGCCGCGCCGAACGCGTGGGCGCCTGTGGCAATGGCCGTGCCGGCGGTATGTGCACCTTCGGCAATGGCGTGGCCGGCGTCGCGGGCCGTCCTGCCGATCGTTTGCCCGGCCTGACAGACAAACGCGAATGTCGGGTTGCACGCGAAGGCCGGGACGGCGGCGAGTTGACCGGCCGCGACGAGGATCCCGATCACCAGCACGCCGGCCGATGGCCAGCGGGAGATGCTGACGAAAGGACTGCCCCGGCGCATCTGACCTGCCCTGTTGCCGCGGATCACGGCTACCCTGCCGCAAAATGATCGGCAAGATCGCTCCTGGACAGCGTCGTGGGCGATGAGCCGGCGCGGCCAAGACCCGAACCGCTCGGAAGCGCCGCAAATGATCCAGTGACCGTCCTTCGGGGCGCGGAGCAACACCAAGAAGAACTGGTGTTGGAATCGAGACGGAAATACATTACGGTTGTGATGCCGGTTTGGTGCTGATAGGCAATCTTATGCGCGACGCGGATGCGGCCTTGGCGAACCTGGTGGCAAAGACGGACCCCGCCGAGCACCTGCGCAGACGGTCTTCCATCGCCGCGTATCTGCAAAGCGGCTTTGGTGCGTCCGCTCCAGCGGCCGACCGCGCCTCTGCCTGTCCAGGAGATGCGACGGCGCCCCGTACCGACCAGCACGACCCGCGCTACCCGCTGCGCCTGCGCCTATGGATCATCGTCGGGCTGGCGGCCGTGGGCTGGGTGGCGCTCTGGCTCGGCGGGTTGGCCTTACTGCACGCGGTCGGGCTGCGATAGCCGACGGCGCGGACTCCGGTCACCGCTGGTCACACCCAGGTCACACCGGTCACCGCCAGGGCGACAGCCGCGACCAGTCCAGCGCCGCCAGGCCCGGGCATGCCGGGGGCAGCATGACCAGCACGACCTGGCGCGGAACGTCGCCCCGGCGCAGCCCGAGCACATGCAGCAGGCTGGCCGCCGCCCAGCGCGCCGCGATCGCCGCCACGCGGGCCTGTCCGGCGACGAGACCAAGATAGACGAAGCGCCGGTCGCCCGGCAGTGCCAGCGCGGCGCGCACCGTCTCCTGGCCGAGGCCGTTGAAGTCCGCCGCCGCCACGGTCACGGCCTGCCCGCAGCCGGCGGCCATCGCCGCCAGCGTGCCGGGCACCACCGGGGCGGCCGGACGCAGCCCCAGCGCCGCCACCGCGGCCGCGAGCGGCAGGGCGCTGCCGGCCGCGGCGTCGGCGCCGCTGCGCGCCACCGGCGCCGCCAGCACCAGCACGGCGAGGGCCACGAACAGGCCGCGCACGGCCAGCGTCACGCCCCCGCCCCCACCCTGCTCCCGCCCGCCCTGCCCCCGCCGCGGGCGGCCAGCAGGGGGAACAGCACCGCGCATGCCACCGCCGCCAGGGTGTAGAGCGTGACGCCGCTGCCCTCGTGCAGCCAGAGGTAATCGGCATCCCCCAGCGCCATCCAGGACAGCCGCACCTCGGTGAGCACGACGCTCGCCGCCAGCGAGGCGACCAGCCACGGCAGGTCGCGCCGGCGCGGGAAGCGGCCCTGGTAGAGCAGCGTCACCACGAAGGCGAGGCAGACGCCGCCGAACGGATAGGAGGAGGCGCAGCGCGCCAGGATCTCGATGCCGAATCCCGGCGTGGCGCCGGCGATCAGGTTGCCGTACCGGCCGGCGCCGACCCCGGCGGCGTGCAGCAGCCCCTGGACCGCGCGTGCATCGAGGGTCGCGACCGCGGCATGCAGCGCCAGCAGATAGGGCGAGGTCCAGGCCGAGTCGAAGGCGAGCGCGAACAGCAGCACGGCCACCTTGCGGCCGGTGCGGGTCCCGGCCGGGCGCGCCAGCTGCACGCCGAGGCCGATCAGCACCAGGATGGCGGTCTGCCGCGACGGCATCGCGCCGAGCAGGCACAGCGCCGCGGCCGCCGCGATCTGCCCGGCGGAGGCACGCCGGGCCGGGCCGGCACCCGCCGCCCAGGCGACGATCAGCGCCCAGGACGCGGCGGCGAAGGCGCCGTTCTGCAGCACGCCGTCGAGGACATAGCCCAGGCCCGCGGCGCCGTCGGACCGGGCGGTCCGCACCACGTTGCCCCAATAGGCGAACCCCGCGACCAGCAGCATCCAGACGCGCAGTTCGGCCAGCGAAACCCCGCCCGCGACCGTGGTCCGCGTCCGGGTCATGGAAGAGTGACTGTCCGGCCTAGTTAGCAGTTGACAATTCTCCGCACCAGGCGATACCGATACGAGAGACGGGTCAATGCGCAAAGGGGTCGGCAATGCCGAAAAAATGGGCGGCTCTCGCGGTGCTGGCCGTGCTGCCGCTGGCCGCGCCCGCCTGGGCTGACCCGGCACAGCCCCCGATTGTCTTCCCCAGCGGTTTCCCCTTCCCGAATGGTTTCCCCTTCCCGGGCGGTTTCCCCTTCCCCTTCCCCGATCCGTTCCCGAACCCGATTCCGGTCCTCAACCCGCCGCCGCATATCGATCCGCTGCCGCCGCTGCCCTGGCCCTTCCCCGGACCGCTGCCCGGTCCCACCCCTGGGCCCTTCCACGGCGCCCCGGCGCCGCTGCTAGCGGCCGGCATTCCGGCGTTCCTGGCACTCGGCGCCGGCGGCGCGCTTGCCCGCCTGCTGCGCCGGCGCCGTCCCGGCACGGCGGCGACCGCCGGCGGCGCGGACGGGCTGGACGTCTGAGGGCCGCGCCCGCCGCCGTTGACAGCTGTCAACGCATCCCGGCCCACCACGCTCGTGGATCAAAGGCACCTAACACCCCAAAGTAACTTTCTTGCTATCACACCTAAAACGTGTGATAAATTTCTTGTTAAACTTGGTCGAAGCAGGCCATGTTGCGGACCGGCCGAGCGGATCCGCCGGCCGGGATGGCGCAAGCTGACCCGGGCCTGCGGCACCGGCGCTGCCGGCAGGACAGAACACGTGACGGCGCGCCGCGGCAACGCCGCTGCGCCCAGGGCCGAGACATGTCGATGAACGACCACAAGGCGCGCGCCAAGGCCATCTGCATGAGCACCTGCACCTCCGACGCATGCCGCCGGGCCGCGGCCTGCGCCGGGCGGCAGTTCGACTCGCTGCTCGGCGCCATGCCGGCCTGGTGGGACTATCTGCCCGATGGCGGTGAAGCACGGCGCAGCGCGCTGGCCGACCTGCTCGGCCGCGACATGGTCCACGCCCTCACCGAGCGCCTCGTCGCCCGGCCGCAGGCCGGCGGGGCGTCCCATCTTGGCCGACGGGGATCCCGTTGACAGCTGTCAACGAGGGTTGCCGTTGACAGCTGTCAACGGGGTTTGCCGTTGACGCGACTCATCCGGCCGGGCTTCATGGCAGCGCTTATTGCCCCAAAGCGCGGACCTTTCCGTAGATGCCATCGGATGCGCTGCCCCTGGCCGAAGCCGCGACGCTGGCGCAGGACCGCCTGATCGCGCACGACGCGCGCCTGCTCAGCGGCCAGCTCCACGCGCTGCGCCAGCGCCTGTTCCCCCCCGCCGCCCGCAAGACGCTGCGCAGCTTCTCCAGCGGCGAGGCGGCCGAGTGGATCGGCATCAGCGACGCCTATCTGCGCCAGGTGGCGCTGGCCGGCGAGGCGGCGGAGCCGGCCCGGACCGCCGGCGGACGGCGCGTCTATACGCTCGAACAGATCCACGACCTGCGCCGCGCGCTGACCCGCGCCGGAACGCGGCCCTATCTGCCGACGCGCCAGCCGGGCGAGCATCTGCAGGTCATCGCGGTCACCAACTTCAAGGGCGGGTCGGGCAAGACCACGACGGCGGCGCATCTGGCGCAGCACCTCGCACTGCGCGGCTTTCGCACCCTCGCCATCGACCTCGATCCGCAGGCCAGCCTCTCCGCCCTGTTCGGCTACCAGCCGGAAACCGATATCGGCGCCAACGAGACTCTGTACGGCGCGGTCCGCTACGACGACCAGGCGCGTCCGCTCGGCGACATCATCCGCCCGAGCTATTTCGCCGGGCTCGACATCGTGCCGGGCAATCTGGAATTGCAGGAATTCGAGCACGAAACCCCGCGCGCGCTGGCCGGGGCCGAT
>JAKAZX010000276.1 GCA_021826485.1 Pseudomonadota bacterium
ATCGCGGACCGCTTCCGGCCTGGCCATGCCGACCTGACCTATGACGCGAAATACGGCATCCGCGACTATCGCGGCGGCGGCCGCTCCTCGGCGCGGGAAACGGCGGCGCGGGTGGCGGCGGGGGCGGTGGCGCGCAGGGTGCTGGGACCGGCGGTCACCATCCGCGGCGCGCTGGTGCAGATGGGGCCGCACCGGATCGACCGCGCCAACTGGAACTGGGCGGCGGTCGATGCCAACCCGTTCTTCTGCCCCGACGCTGCCGCCGCCGCCGTGTGGGAGGACTACCTGGGCGGGGTGCGCAAGGCCGGCTCCTCCGTCGGCGCGGTGATCGAGGTGGTGGCGGAGGGGGTGCCCGCCGGCCTGGGCGCGCCGGTCTATGCCAAGCTCGATGCCGACCTCGCCGGCGCCCTGATGGGCATCAATGCGGTGAAGGGGGTGGAGATCGGCGCCGGCTTCGCGGCGGCGGAACTTTCGGGCGAGGCGAATGCGGACGAGCTGCGCATGGCGCCGGACGGGACGGTCGATTTCCTGTCCAACCATGCCGGCGGCATCCTGGGCGGCATTGCCACCGGCCAGCCGGTGGTGGCGCGGTTCGCCGTCAAGCCGACCAGCTCGATCCTGGCGCCGCGGCGCGCGGTGGACCGCTTCGGGCGGGATGTCGAGATCGTCACCAAGGGGCGGCACGATCCCTGCGTCGGCATCCGCGCGGTGCCGGTGGGGGAGGCGATGGTGGCCTGCGTGCTGGCCGACCATCTGCTGCGCCACCGGGCGCAGAACCCGGACGCACCCACGCATATCCGATTACCACGGATTTAATCCGGACTGGAGGGGTCTGCTCTCGCCTTCCGGCGGGGCCTGTGCGATCAGGATGGCGTGCAGGCCGGGGCAGCGGGTCCCGGCGGACGGGGCCGGGGCATGACCGACGCGCGCGCGGGCGGCGAGACTCTGCGGGGCTTCATCGAGCTGGCCGGCGCCCGGGCCTGGACCGCGCGCATGACCGGCCTGATCCAGGCGATGGACGGCGGCGTGCATGTCCGCCGGGCGTTGCAGCAGCGGCACGGGCTGGAGCTGACGCTGGAGCGGCTGCGCCGGGGCATCGGCCGTCCGCCCAACACGGCGGAAGCGCGGCTGCTGAATCTGGCTGGCGAGGCCGCCAGCCTGTCGCGCCGGCTGCCGGCCGCCGGGCGGGCGCGGCTGCGGGCGCAGCTTCGCGCGGCCTTGCAGGCGGACGCGACTCTGGTGCCGCTGTTCCACCTGCTGCGCACCGCCGCGCTGCAACGCGCCCGCGGCTTCACGGTGGCGTTCGCGGGGCTGGAGGAGGCGGCGCCGTTCGACCTGCTGCTGCGCCGCGGCGGCGTGGAGGCCGAGGTCGCCTGCGACGTGGTCTCGGCCGAGGAGGGTCGGGACCTGCATCGCGGCGCCTGGGTGCGGCTGGTGGACCGGATCGACCCCGACCTACAATCGTGGCTGGCCGCCCATCCCGGCCGCTACCTGCTGAAGCTGACGCTGCCGCAGGGCCTGCGCAGCGACTCCGACCAGGACCGGCTGGCCGCGCTGCATGAGCGCATCCGCACCATGCTGGCAGGCCAGCGCCGCGCCGACCATGACGAGGCCGCGGTGCTGCGGCTCGATCCGCTGATCCTGGCGGCGGCGCAGGCCGATGAGCTGGGGCTGATGAGTTCGCTGCGCCGCGAGTTCGGGCACGAGGCGCATCTGGCGGTGACGGCGGCGGGCGGCGGCGTGTTCGTGATGGCGGCGCGGGCCGGGCGGGAGAACGAGGTGGCCGCGGCGATCCGCCGGCGGATGGCGACGATCGCCCCGGCGCGGCTGACCGGCACGCGCCCCGGCATCCTGGCGATGTTCGTCGAGGATACCGACCGCGCCGAATGGCGCCACCTGCGGGAGCGGCTGGAGCTGGAAGGCGAGGCGCGGCAGTTCCTGACCCACCGGGAGGCGCGCGGGGTGGTGGCGGTGACCTGCGCGAGCCGCCTGGAACTGCTCGGCGCGCCGGAGCCGGACGGCGCCGCGGACGGCGAGCTGCGCTTCCGCAACCCGTCCCACCCCGCGGCCAAGGCCGCCGCCCTGGCACCGGCGGTGCAATCCTCGGTGTGACGCGGCGGGCGGCGGCGCGCGGGTGAACCGCCATGCGTCCGCCACGTTTCTGCCCCTGACTGTGGCAGTGGCGTGACGGTGCGGAGGGCGCGATGACGGAGACGGACTACCGCGGCAAGCTCGATGAACTGGACCGGCTGCTGAACGACCCGGAGGCGCCGCTGGAGCCGCACCGGGTCTGGAGCCTGTTGGCCGAGATTTCGGCGCAGGATCTGGACCACACGCGCCGCGCCGTGCGGGGCGGCTGACCCCCCGGCGTCACGGGAGGCCGGCGAGCGCGTGCGCCTCGGCCAGCGCATCCTCGAGCGGCCGGCCATCCTGGTATCCCGCGAGGTTCGCCGGGCGCGCCACGCCCGGCAGCAGGCGCGGGCAGGGTTCCGCCGGGCCGAGCACGGTGCGGATCGGCAGCCGCTCGGCATAGATCGGCAGGGCGTAGTCCTCGTCGTCGTCGGCGACGCCCTTGGCGCGGATTTTTGCCGCCGCGCGGTCGATGTCCATGCTGATGACCGAAGTCGCCTTGATCTCCTGCCCGGTGCTCGGGCGCAGTTGGGCGGTGCGGCCGGGGAACAGCCGGTCCACCATGACGACCAGGGCGCGCTGCTTCTCCGCCGGGTCGGTCAGCAGCCGCGCCTGGCCGAACGCCATGACCGAGCGGTAGTCGGCCGAGTGGTTGAAGCCGCAGCGGGCGAGCACCAGCGCGTCGAAATGCGTGACCGTCAGGCAGGCCGGCGTGCCGGCTTCCAGCGAGCGCAGCATCCGGCTGGCGCTGCTGCCGTGCCAGTAGAGCCGCGACCCCTCCCGCCAGAACAGCGTCGGCGTGCAAAACGGCTGGCCGTCGATGACATAGGCGACGTGGCAGAGCGCCGCGGCATCCAGCAGCCGATGCACCGTCGCATGGTCGTAGAAGCCGCGGTCGTGCCGGCGCTTCATCCGGTTGCGGTCGTCGATCGGATAGGAAGGCGGTTCGGTCGCGCTCATGCCGATGTCCTGCGATGCGGGCGGCATCATGGCATCGCCGGCATGGTTGCGGCGAGGGGGCGGGTCAGCCGCCGCCATGCGCCTCCGCCCGCGCGATTGCCGCGAGGATCAGGCTGCGTGCCTCTTCCGCATCCGCCCAGCCGATCAGCTTCACCCACTTGCCCGGCTCCAGGTCCTTGTAGTGCTCGAAGAAGTGGCGGATCTGGTCCAGCGTGATCTGCGGCAGGTCGGTGTAGTTGCGCACGTGCAAGTAGCGCTTGGTGAGCTTGGGTGAGGGCACGGCGATGATCTTCTCGTCGGTGCCGCCGTCATCCTCCATCTTCAGCACGCCGACCGGGGTGACGTTCATCACCGCGCCTGGCAGGATCGGGCGGGTGTTGGCCACCAGCACGTCGATCGGATCGCCGTCGTCGGACAGCGTGTGCGGCACGAAGCCGTAATTGCCGGGATAGCGCATCGGCGTGTGCAGGAAGCGATCGACGAACAGCGTCCCGGCGTCCTTGTTCATCTCGTATTTGATCGGCTCGCCGCCGATCGGCACCTCGATGATGATGTTCACGTCGGCCGGCGGGTTGATGCCGACCGGAATGGCGTCGAGGCGCATGGCTCTGCTCCACGGCTGGGGATGGACGGCCCAGATAAGCGCGAAGGGGCCGGCTTGTCATGCCGGCCGGCGATCACGGGAACAGGCCGCGCGCCTTCTTGGCGTCGCGCACCTTGGCGACCCCGATCGCCATGGCCGCCGTGCGATGCGCCACCTTGTCGCGCCCGGCGCGGTCAAGCACCTGCACGAAGGCGCGTTGCAGCACCCGGTACAGGCGGTCGTTCACCTCCGCCTCGTCCCAGAAGAACTGCTGCAAATCCTGCACCCATTCGAAATAGCTGACGATCACGCCCCCGGCGTTGCACAGGATGTCGGGGATCACGAAGATGTCGGGCCGCTGCGCCAGCACCTCGTCCGCATCCGGCGTGGTGGGGCCGTTCGCCGCCTCGGCCAGCACCCGGCAGTCGATCCGCGCCGCCATGCCGGCATCGATCACCCGTTCCAGCGCCGCCGGGATCAGGATGTCGCATTTGCGGGCCAGCAGCGTCGCCGGGTCGGCGGCAAGCTCGTTGGAGAATCCGGCAAGCTTGCCCGTCGCCGCGGCGTGGCGCAGCAGAGCCGGCACGTCGAGGCCCTTGGCGTCGAAATAGCAGGCGGTGTGATCGGACACGCCGATCACCTTCACCCCGCGCGCCGCGAGCGATGCGGCGGTGATCGAGCCGACATTGCCGAAGCCCTGGATGATGGCGGTCGCGCCGGTCATCGGCGCGCCCAGCCGGTCCATCGCGCGCTCCACCAGATAGGCGACGCCGCGCCCGGTCGCCTCCCGCCGGCCGAGCGTGCCGCCGGTGGCCACCGGCTTGCCGGTGACGATCTCCGTCACGGTCTGGCCCTGGTACATGGAATACGTGTCCATGAACCACGCCATCACCTGCTCGTTGGTGCCCATGTCGGGCGCCATCACGTCGGTATGCGGGCCGACGAAGGGGATCATCTCCTGCATGTAGCGGCGCGACAGCGCCTCCAGCTCGCGGAGCGACAGCGCGTAGGGATCGACCGTGACCCCGCCCTTGGCGCCGCCATAGGGCAGGCCGGCGAGGGCGCATTTCCAGCTCATCCACACCGCCAGCGCCGCCACCTCTCCGATATCGACGCTGGGGGCGAAGCGGGTGCCGCCCTTGGTGGGGCCGAGCGTCAGGTGGTGCTGCACGCGGAAGCCCTGGAACACCTTCAGCGTGCCGTCATCGGCGTGGATCGGGCAGGCGACGGCGATGGCGCGCTTCGGATACAGCAGCCGGTCCCGCTCATCGGCCGGCACCTCCAGATAGTCGGCGATGCGGTGGAACTGCGTGCGGGCCATGTCGAAGACCGGTCCGGAATAGATGTCCATGCGGCGCGTGCTCCCTGTTTCCGGCCCTGTCGGGCAACCCACGGTAGCATGTTGTGCGCCGCCCGGCGCGCGCGTAGTACGCAGGCGTGATCGACAAGCTCGAGTACCTGCTGGCATTGGCGGAGGCCCGGCATTTCGGCCGCGCCGCCGCCGCCTGCGGCACCACGCAGCCGACGCTTTCGGCCGGCATCAAGCAGTTGGAGGAGACGCTGGGCGTGCTGCTGGTGGAGCGCGGCAGCCGCTTCCGCGGCTTCACCGCGGCCGGGGAGCGGACGCTGGACTGGGCGCGGCGGATCGTGGGTGATGAGCGGGCGCTGCGCCAGGAGATGATGGCCCTGCGCTCGGCGGTGGCCGGCGAATTGCGGCTGGCGGCGATCCCGACCGCGATGCCCATGCTGGCGCGGCTGACCGCGCCGTTCGCCTTGCAGCATCCGCAGGTGCGGCTGGTCATCCTGTCGCGCACCTCCGACGAGGTGCTGTCGCTGCTGGAGAACCTGGAGGCGGATGCCGGCGTCACCTATCTGGACAACGAGCCGCTGGGCCGCGTCGTCACCGTGCCGCTGTACCGGGAGCGGTTCCGCCTGATCTGCCGCACCGGCGGCGCCTTCGCCGGCCGGCGGGCGGTGCGCTGGGCGGAACTGGC
>JAKAZX010000007.1 GCA_021826485.1 Pseudomonadota bacterium
GGATGAGCCGGGGTCCCTGCCCGCGTTCTGCCAGCACTTCGGCAACGGCCCCGCCAAGTCCGCCGAGGACATTGTGTTCCTCCACGGTCATGATGGCACGGGTGCCCGATGCCGCGGCGAGGATGGCAGCGCTGTCGAGCGGCTTGATCGTCGGCATGTCGATGAACCCGATGGACCAGCCGGCGGCGCGTAGCGCGGCGGCGGCTCGCAGCGCGGGATGGACCATCGTCCCGCAGGCGATGATGGTAAGGTCCTTCCCGGCGGCGTGCACCATCGCCTTGCCGAAGGTGAAATCGGGCGGAGTCGGGTAGACCACCGGATCATGGCCGCGCGCGATGCGGAAATAGATCGGCTTCGGATGGGATACGGAGGCGCGCAGCGCGGCGGAGAACTGTGCCGCGTCGGCCGGCGCCACCACCGTGAGATCGGCGATGGCGCGCATCGCGGCGAGGTCCTCGGTGGCGTGGTGCGATGTACCGTAGAAGCCGAGCGCGATGCCGGCGTGATGGCCGATCAACCGCACGGGCAGGGAGCAATAGGCGCAGTCGGTGCGGATCTGCTCGCAGCACAGCAGCGCCAGGTAGGACGCGAATGTCGCGGCGAACGGCATCAGGCCGGTGGCCGCCAGGCCGGCCGCCGCGCTCACCATATGCTGTTCGGAAATGCCGAACTGCAGCAGCCGGTCCGGATGGCGGCGGGCGAGGCCGATCAGCCCGTTGGAATACTGCAGATCGGCGGTGCAGGCGACCACCTTCTGCCCTTCCTCCACCAGATCGCAAAGCGTGTCCGCGAGCGTCGAGAGCGTCGGCGCGCGCGCATTCACCTGCCGATAATGCCAGCTCGACGGGTTTAGCGGGCCGGTCATGGCGTCTGCCCCTTAATCTCGTCGATCGCCCGTGCAGCGTCGTCGGGGGCGAGATAGCCGAGATGCCAGCCCGGCTCGGTCTCCATATATCCGACGCCTTTGCCTTTCATGGTGTGTGCGATCACGCATGCCGGCTGCTCGCGGGCAAGATCGGCCTTCAGGCGGCGCAGCAGAATCGTGAGCGATGCCACGTCGTGCCCGTCTGCCTCGTGCACCTGCCATCCGAACGCCCGCCACTTGTCTGCCAGCGGTTCGATGGCACTGACTTCCTCCACCCGTCCGTCGAGCTGGTAGCCGTTGCGATCGACGATCGCAACGAGACGCGCGGCGCGGTGCTGCGCGGCGCTCAATGCCGCAGCCCAAATCTGACCCTCTTGCATTTCGCCGTCGCCGAGCAGGACGTACACGTCAAAGTCCTGGCGGAGCAGCCGGGCGCCGAGCGCCATACCGAGGCCGACCGACAGGGCGTGGCCGATCGAGCCGGAGCTGAAATCCGCGCCGGGAACGTTGCGCATGTCCGGATGGTCGCCCAGCGGATTGCCGAGCCGCGTGTAGCCGTCGAGCAGGCTTGCCGGGAAAAACCCCCAGTCGGCGAGCAGGGGATATAGCCCGACGGCGGCGTGCCCCTTGCCCATCAGAAAGCGATCCCGCCCAAGCCAATCGGGTTCGCCATGACGAAGGCGCAAAATATCGTAATACAAAACGGCAAATATTTCGGCGCACGAGAACACCGACGAATAATGTCCGACCTTGGCGATCTCGATCAGCCGCACCGTTTCGGTGCGCACGAACGTTGCCCGATCCCGGAGATGGGCGACCTGCGCGGCGGTCAGTTCGTTTGACGACACCGGCGATGCCTGGCCACGACCGGATTCCATCTTGCCGACGCACTCCTCTGTCCGGGGATTCGGTGCTTCACGTTCGATATCTTATAAGCTATAAGTCGATCCGCAAGCCTGCTATTCGGTTCGGCATGCAAAGCATCGGCGGGGGGACAGAATGCGAGCACCACGGGCATGGCGTGTTGCGGTACTGCTCACCGGGACGCTGCTCCTGCCGGCGGGCCGCGCCGCGGCGGATCCCAGCACCTTCGTCTATGCCGACGCCGGCGAGCCGAGCACCATCGATCCGGCCAAGGCGAATGTGAACTTCGAACTCACCATCACGCGCAACGTCTATGACCGGCTGGTCGACTTCGACCCGAGCGATCCGGCGCATCTGCTGCCGGCCCTCGCGCTCTTATGGACGCAGGATGGCGACGCCTGGACGTTCAAACTGCGGCAGGGCGTGAAATTCCACGATGGCCAGGCCTTCACCTCGACGGATGTGAAGGCCACGCTCGATCGGCTGCTGCGCATCGGCCAGGGACAGAGCTATCTGGTCGATGACATCGCCTCCGTCACCGTCATCGATCCGGCAACCATCCGTATCACCACGCGCGCGCCCAACGTGTTCCTGGCCGGCAACCTCTCCCGGATCGAGATGTCGTCGGCGGATGACATCAATCGTCACGCCCAGGATGCGGACAAGGGTGACGCCTGGTTTGGCGAGCACGCCAACGGCACGGGGCCCTATTCGTTCGTCAGCTGGACCCGAGGGTCCCAGATCGAGCTCCGTCGCAACGCCGGCTGGTGGGGCGCATTCCCCAAGGGTGCGTTCGACCGCGTGATCGATCGCTTCGTGAATGACGGCGCCACACGCGCGCGGGGGCTGGAAGGCGGTGAATTCGATCTCGCCAATTTCGTGCCGCGCGACGATGCACTCCGGCTCGGCCACAGTAGCGGGTTCCATGTCATCGAGGGCAACAATCTCTGGGCCTGGCCGGCGATCTATCTGAACATGCATCTTGCGCCGACGAATAATGCCGACTTCCGCGACGCGCTGGTACGCGCGTTCGACTATGGTGCGATGAGCCAGTACTTCCAGACTGGCAACGTAATCCCACGTGGTCCGGTACCAAGCTGGTTCCCCGGCAGCCCGGAACAGCAGGAACCACCGATTACCACGGATCTCGCCGCCGCCAAGGATGCTCTTGCGAAATCCGGGGAGGGCGGAGCGAGCATGAAATGCGTCATCCCGTCCGGCTTCCCCGAATTCAGTTTCGCCGCAACCGTCCTGCAGTCCTCGGCGGCCCGGCTGGGCATCAAGGTTTCGATCGAAGAGGCGCCGTTCGTTCAGGCGATCACCGCAATCAAGCAGGACCACAGCAATTGCTTCGTGCTCGGGAATGCCAATCTCAGCCCGACCGACGCCACCAAGTTCTTCGCCGCCCACTATCTGAAGGACGGGTTCTACAATTCCGGCCGCTATGACGATCCGGCGCTGGACGCGCTGGTTCACAGGATACCGACGATTGCGGATCAGAAGGAACGGGACGGCATGCTGAAAGCGGCATTCGAAACCGTCGTGCAGTCCCACTACATCATCTGGGCAGCGCGCCCGACGACCGTGGTGCCGGAGCCGGATCGCATCGCCGGATACCGCATCGATCCGGCCGAATACATCAACGCCCGGTTTTGGGAAATCCACGCGGCGCAGTGATCCGGCGATGACGGCGTTCATCGCTCGCCGTCTCGCATGGGGCGTGCTGCTGCTGCTGCTTGTGGCGACGCTGACCTTTTTTCTCAGTCGGGTCGTGCCGGCCGATCCGGCGGCGTTTCTGGCGGGACAGAACACGTCCGCGGCGACGGTGGCACGGATCCGTGCGGAATATGGGCTCGACCGGCCGCTGCCGGTACAGTTCGCCACCTATCTCGGCGGTCTGGTGCGGTTGGATTTCGGCGAGTCGCTGCGTACGCACCGACCCGTCGCCGACGACCTTGTGCAGTTCCTGCCCGCTTCGCTGGAACTGCTGATCGTCAGTTTCATGATCTACGTAATTGCCAGCTTCTGGCTCGCCGTTGCCGCGGCGCGGCGGCCGGGCGGTGCCGTGGACACGGCAATCCGGTTGCTGACGATGCTGGCTACCGGCATTCCGGTCTTCTGGCTCGGCATGGCGTTGCAGTTCGTGTTCTTCTATCGGCTGCACTGGCTGCCGCTGGCGGGGCGCTTCCCGCTTCGCGACACACCGCCACCGGTCCATACCGGATTCCTGCTGGCGGACTCCCTTATTGCCGGCAGTCTTGACGATGTCTGGAAGTCACTGCGGTGCCTGGCCATGCCCGCGCTCACCATCGTCCTCAATCTGCTCGCAGTCGGCACGCGCCTTTCCCGCGCCGCACTGATCGCGGAGTTCGACCGGCCTTACGTAAGGACGGCGCGCGGCAAGGGCCTCGGGCCGCGCGCGATCCTGTATCGGCACGTGCTGCGCAATGCGCTCAGTCCGGTGCTGACCGTCACGACGATGCAGTTCGGCTATATGCTGAGCTGGGTCATCCTGGTGGAGGTCATCTTTGGCTGGCCCGGCATCGGCCTGTACGCGTACCAGTCGTTCGAGGTCTTCGATTATGCGCCGGTGATCGCGCTGGCGATCGTTTCCACGGCCGGCTTCGTCCTGATCAACCTGATCATGGACCTGATCTATCCGCTGATCGACCCGCGGGTCCGAGGGCTCGCGACATGAGCGGCACCGCGTCATCCGTCACTGCCCACACGACGAGACTTTCCTCGACGGGTTGGCCGGGGCGGGTGCTGCTGATCGTCGCGTGGATCATCGCCGCAGCACTTGCCGTCTTCGCGCTGATGCCCCACCTGGTTGCCCCGTACGATCCGATCTTCCTCGATGTCGTAGATCGCCTGCGTGCGCCCGGACTGTCGCATCCGTTCGGCACGGACGAGGGGGGACGCGACATCTTGTCCCGCGTCATCTACGGGACGCGCTACTCGCTTGGCGTGGCCGTCGCCATCGTGATCGTGGCGGCGCTGATCGGTATCCTCTACGGCGCCGCCGCCGGGATGTCGTCGCGTCGGACGGACGATCTGCTCATGCGGATCGTGGACCTGTTCTTCGGCATACCCGCGCTGGTCCTGGCGCTTGCGCTGGCGGCGGCGATCGGCCGTGGACTGGATACGGTCGTGCTCTCGCTCGCCGTCGTGTGGTGGC
Source organism: Pseudomonadota bacterium (assembly GCA_021826485.1). GTDB lineage: Bacteria > Pseudomonadota > Alphaproteobacteria > Acetobacterales > Acetobacteraceae > JAFKFJ01. The sequence goes on from JAKAZX010000007.1 coordinate 4,908, forward strand.
CCGGCTATGCGCGTCTGGTGCGCGGAGAAGTCCTGCGTCTGCGGGAGCGTCCGCATGTCGAGGCAGCGCGTGCCCTCGGCGTGGGCACGTGGTCGCTGCTGTTCCGCCATATCCTGCCCTTTGTCGTCCAGCCGGTGAACGTGCGCATCACCACCGATATCGGCTATGCGCTGATCGCCGTGACGGCTCTGTCGTTTCTCGGTCTGGGTGCGGAATCGCCGACGCCGGAATGGGGCCTGCTGATCCGCGATTCGCGGCCATATTTCGGGTCGGCCTGGTGGTATCTGGTATTCCCGGGGGTCATGGTCATGGTGACTGCAACGGTCTGCTCCATCATCGGTGACGGGCTGGCCGGCTCGGAGGCGTCGTCGCGCGGCGCATGATCCTTTCCGTGCGCGACCTCCGCATCCGGTTCGGCCATGCCGCTGCTGCTCCGTTCGCCGTCGACGGGCTGGATTTCGACGTGTCGGCCGGGGAAATTTTCGTCATCATCGGCGAGTCGGGATCGGGCAAATCACTGACGGGGCTGTCGGTGCTCGGCCTGCTTCCGCAGGGTGCGGTCGCGAGCGGTTCGATCCGGTTCGACGGGCAGGAACTGCTGAACCAGCCGGAAGCGGTGCTGCGCCCGCTGCGGGGCGGCCGGATCGGGGTCGTCTATCAGGACCCGCTGAGTGCGATGAATCCGGTCTGGCCGGTGGGCGAGCAGATTGCGGAAGTGCTGCGGGCACATGGCCTTGCCGGGCGGCGCGAGGCGGCGCGCCGTTCTGTCGAGTTACTGGAGCGCGTGCACATTCCCGATGCTCCACGCATCGCGCTCGCATATCCGCACGAGATCAGTGGCGGCATGCGGCAGCGGGCAATGATTGCGATGGCGCTGGCCTGCGGACCGCGCATGCTGATTGCCGATGAACCGACCACGGCGCTCGATGTCACCATCAAGGCGCAGATTCTCGAACTGTTGTCCGAGCTTCGCCGCGAGCTGGCGCTGACCGTGGTGCTGATCACCCACGACATGGGCGTGGTCGCGGAACTCGCGGACCGCATCCTGGTGATGTATGCCGGCAAGGTCGCGGAGCTTGGCCCCGCGGCGCAGATCATGAACCGGCCGTCCCATCCCTACACGCAGGCATTGCTGTTCAGCGCGACGATGTCCGAAGCTCCGGCCAAGGCCGATCTGCCGGCCATTCGCGGCACGGCGCCGCCGATCGAGGCACGGCCCGCCGGCTGCCGCTTCCATCCGCGCTGCCCGCAGGCCGCTGCCGACTGCCGGGAAGCGGCGCCGAACTTGCGCCGGTTGGGGGACGTGCTGCTTGCGTGCCACTACCCGCTCTTGAACGGAGACGCCGCCCGACCGGGATGCGCGCCATGACGGTGCCGCTGCTGGCACTGGACGGTGTGCGCAAGAGCTTTGCGCAGCGTCGTGGCGGCGCCGCGGTGCAGGCGGTGGCGGGCGTCTCGCTTAATCTTGCGGCCGGCGAGACGCTGGGCCTGGTCGGGGAAACGGGGTGCGGGAAGTCGACGCTGGCGCGTCTCGCGCTGCGCCTGCTGGAGCCGAGCGGCGGACGCATTCTGTTCGACGGGCAGGACATCACGACCGCCGGTCCGGCGGCGCTGCTGGCGATCCGAAGGCGGATGCAGGCGGTGTTCCAGGACCCGTTGGCATCGCTCAATCCGCGGATGCGGATTGCCGATATTCTGGCGGAGCCGTTCCGGGTTCACCGCACGACGCCACGCGGCGGCGCGGCGGCGCGCATCGCCGAACTGCTGGCCTTCGTCGGGCTGGAAGGCATCGATACGCGCCGCCTCCCGGCGCAGTTCTCCGGCGGACAGTTGCAGCGGATCGCGATCGCCCGCGCACTGGCGCTGGAACCCGCGTTGATCGTCGCAGATGAGCCGACCTCCGCGCTTGACCCCTCGGTTCAGGCGCAGATCGTGAATCTGCTGCTGCACGTGCAGCGCGCGCGCGGCATCGCCTATCTGCTGATCTCGCATGATCTGGAAGTCGTGGGTCATGTCGCGGACCGGATCGCGGTGATGTATCTCGGCGTGATCGTGGAACTCGCGCCGACCGGGCACCTGCTGCGGGAGGCGTGGCATCCGTACGCCCAGGCATTGCTCTCGGCTGCGCCGACGTTGGCGGCGCGGCGCGACCGTTCCTGGCAGCGAATCCTGCTCGGCGGCGATCTGCCGAACCCGGCGGATGCCCCGTCCGGCTGTCGCTTCCATCCGCGCTGCCCGATCGCGCGCGAAGCGTGCCGGCGGGAGGTGCCGGAGCTTCGCCCGGTGGGTTCGCAGGGGCGGTACGTTGCCTGTCATCTTGCGCCGGCGGAGACGGCTGTGCTCGGCGCTGCGATCGGCCGCGGCCGCCGTGGTGGCGCGCGGATGCAAGCGAGGGAGGGCACGACATGATGCGCGATATCCAGGTGCAGGTGCGTGGCCTTGGCTTTCCCGAAGGTCCGGTCGTGCTGCCGGACGGCGAGATCGCCTTTGTCGATCTGCTGCACCGCAAGGTTCGCATCCTGCGCGACGGGCTCGTGCGGGCGCTTGCGCTGCTGGGCGGAGCCCCGAACGGCATGCGGCTCGGCCCCGACGGGGCACTCTACATCGCGAACAATGGGGGTCTTGCGCCGGTCGCACCGGGGCGGCTGAGTGCGGCTGACCCGCCGATCTCCGGCCGCCTGCAACGCCTGACCCTCGACGGCGTCTGCACCGATTTCGCCACCAACCTACCCGGCGGCAAGCCGTCGCGACCCAATGATCTGGTGTTCAGCGACCGCGGCGACGTCGTGTTCACCGATCCGCAGAACTGGGAGGTGCTGAAGCATGGCGACCCGTCCAGCCTTGCCGGCTACCTCGGTGGCCAGTTGCTGCTCGCGCGGCCGGACGGCAGCGTGACGCTGCTGGCCCGCACCACCGGCTTTCCCAACGGTCTCGCCTTCCATCCGGACGGATCGCTGCTGGTCGGGCTGACAATCGAACATCGCATCCTGCGATATCCCTGGCTCGGCGATGCCGTGGGTGAGCCGGAGACGTGGTGCCGCTTCGACGACCGCTTCAATCCGGACGGCATGGTGTTCCACGGAAATCATCTGCTGGTGACCGGCAGCGTGGGCGATCGCATCGCCATCCTCGACGCCGCGGGCGAGATGCTGGAGCAGATCGATACCGGCCCGGGCAGCGATCCCACCAATCTCTGCGTGCATGACGACATGATCTGGGTGACGCTCGGGCTGGCCGGGCAACTCGTCTCGATCCGCCTGTAGCGGGCACGGAGGTACTGGACATGACCGACTGGCTGCCGCCGGAGCGTTCGGAGCACGGGCCGACCAATCGCCGTCCCCGCCGCTCGATGCCCATGCACGCCGACGACCACTGGCTGCATGTCCACTGGTACGAGGCGCCGCGGGAGGATCCGGCCTGGCCCGAGGTCTACGTCTATACGGAGGCCATGACATATGCGCCGGGCGACGAAGTGCGGTTGCACGTCAGTTGCTCCGCCTCGCGCTGGTCGGTGGAGATCTATCGGGACGGGCTGCATCCGGTGCCGGTGCATCGGGCCGACGATCTTCCCGGCGGCTTCGTGCCCGCGCCGAAGACCGCATATCGCGATGGCTGCGGATGGCCGGTGCGGCATGCCTGGCGGCTGCCGCAGGACCTGCCGTCCGGCTATTATCGCGTTGTCGCCACCTGCGCCCGGCCTGACGGTGCGCGGTTCATGCAGCATCATTTCTTCGTGGTGCGGCCGCGCGGTGTTGCGCCGGCGGGGCATCGACGATTGCTGCTGCTGCTGCCGACCGCGACCTGGACGGCTTATAACGATTGGGGCGGCGCGAACCACTATCTCGGCGTCGACGGTCCGGCCGGCGATCGGGCGTCGCCGGTGCTCAGCCTGCAACGGCCGTGGACGCGCGGCCAGGTATGGCTGCCGGAAGGGGCGCCGCGCATCTGCGCCGATCCGCCGCCGGAACTGAACGCCGCGACGCGCTACCCGATGAAGGAATGGGCTTATGCCAACGGCTTCGGGCAATACTATGCCGCCGCCGGCTGGGCGCAATACGACCGGCACTTCGTCCGCTGGGCGCAGCGCGAGGGTTATGCGCTCGATCTGGTGACGCAGACCGATCTGCATTTCCGTCCGGAGGTTCTCGATGGCTACCGCTGCGTCGTGATCGTCGGCCATGACGAATACTGGTCGGCGCCGATGCGCACAGCGTTGGAGGCATATACCGAGACCGGCGGTCGCGTCGCGCGGTTCGGTGCCAATTTCGTTTGGCAGATCCGGCTGGAGGATGAGGGGCGTCGCCAGCTCTGCTACAAATTCCGCGCACCGCAGGAAGACCCGGTGCGCGACACCGCCGATTCGCGGCTGCTGACCACGGCGTGGGAGGCGCCGGAAGTGGGCTGGCCCGGCGCCTCGACCGTCGGCGTGAACGGGGTGGAAGGACTGTATGCGTCCTGGGGCGGATTTTCGCCGCGCGGGCAGCGCGGCTTCACCGTCTATCGTCCGGAACACTGGGCGTTCGACGACACATCGCTCTATTACGGCGATCTGTTCGGGGGGGAGGCACGCATCTTCGGCTATGAGGTGGATGGCCTGGACTACACGTTCCGCGACGGATTGCCGTACCCGACCGGTCGCGACGGCGCGTCCCTCGAAATCGATATTCTGGCGATGGCGCCCGCCGTGCTGGCGGAGGGCGAGCGGCACGGCGACGGTTTCCGCTCCTATCTCGGCGATTCCGATCTGCGGGGGATCGCACGGCTGATGACCGGGGGCGAGACGCCCGCCGCCCTTGCCCGCTACCGCTACGGGGCGGGGATGATGGTGAGCATGCGCAAGGGGCGCGGCGAGGTGTTCACGGCCGCGAGCTGCGAGTGGGTGATGGGGCTGAAGCGCAACGACGCGGCAACGCAGCAGATCACCCGCAACGTACTGAACCGCTTTCTCGCCGACTGACCGGGATGCTGCCTGAACGGCGCTATCCCTTCACCGCGCCGAAGGTCAGGCCGCGGATCAGATGGCGCTGGACCAGCAGGGTGAAGATCACCGGCGGCAGCATGATGCCGATGGCTCCGGCCGCCGAAAGCGACCAGTAGTTGATGTCCTCCCCGCCATATTCGGCAATCGCGACCGGCAGCGTCTTGGTGTGGCTGCCGGTGAGGATCAGCGCGAACAGGAACTCGTTATAGGCGAGCAGCATGCTGAACAGCGCCGTCACGGCGACGCCCGGGCGCACCGTCGGCAGCACGACAAGCCGGAATGCCTGCCAGCGGTTGCATCCGTCGATCAGCGCCGCCTCGTCCAGTTCGACCGGAACATCGGCGAAGAAGCTGCGCATCAGCCAGATGGTGAACGGCTGGTTCACGGCCACCATCGCCAGCACCATCGCCGGATAGGTGTCGATGATGCCGAGCCAGCGCGCCATGACGAAGAACGGGATGGCGAGCAGGATCTGCGGCAGCATCCGCACCGCCAGCAGCCCGATCAGCAGCGGCTGCGCCACGCGGCTGCGCATGCGCGCCAGGGCATAGGCCGCGAGCGTGCCGACGGGAACCGAGATCAGCACGGTGACGCCGGCGATCACCAGGCTGTTCAGCAGATAGCCGGCAAATCCCCGCTCCAGCCAAACCTCCTGGTGGAATTCCAGGGTCGGCGTGAAGATCAGCTTCGGCGGAATCGCGAAGGCATCTGCCGGCTGCTTCAGGGAGATCAGCAGGCCCCACAGGATCGGCACCAGATTGACCAGCGTGAACAGCACGAGCGCAGCCAGCAGCAGCCGATGGCGGTTGCGACGGGCGGCCATCACACCACCTCCCGCCCGCGGCGCTGGAGGAACAGGATCATGCCGACGATCAGGCCGGCGATCAGCAGCAGCGTCAGCACGCCGAGTGCGGAGGCGCGACCGACTTCCAGCATGCGGAAGGCGAGCTGATAGGTGTACAGCGTGATCGTCTCGGTCGCAGTGCCGGGACCGCCGTTGGTCAGCACATAGACAAGGTCGAAGAAGCGGAACGCATCCATGACGCGGATCGCCACGACGAACACGATCAGCGGCTTCATCATCGGCAGGATCACGTAGCGCAGCCGCTGCCAGCCATTGGCGCCGTCGATCTCGGCTGCCTCGATCAGGCTGGTGTCGAAGCTTTGCAGCCCGGCATACAGCACCAGCATCAGGAACGGCATGAACCGCCAGGTATCGGCCAGGACCAGGCTGGCCTTCGCCCAGATCGGGTCGCCCAGCCAGTCGGGCGGGAACACGTTGAAGGAGATGAATACCGAATCAAGCAATCCCCAGCGGCCCATGAACATCCATTTGAGGAAGATGGCCGCGACCACTGGCGTCACGACATGGGGCAGGAAGTTCAGCAGCGTGATGGTGCGCACCCACGCCCCAACGGCATAAAGCGCCAACGCCAGCGCCAGTCCGATCGCAAGCTGCAGGGCGACACTGGCGCCGACGATGATGACTGTGGTGAGCAGGTCGCTCCAGAACCGCTCCTCCGCCAGCAGGCCGAGATAATTGCCCAGACCCACGAAGCGGAGGCCGGTGCCGCCGAGATAGTACGAGAAGAAGCTGTAATAGACCGCCGATGCCAGCGGATAGGCCAGCACGAGCGCCATGATGAGGACGCTCGGCAGCAGGAACAGCCACATGTGCAGTTGCGCTCAGCTCTTGTAGTAGCCGCGGGCGGTCAGCAGATCGGTCACCTCGCGCGATGCCGCCGACATCGCGTCCTGCACCGGCATCTGCCCGACGATCGCCTGCACCATGCGCTTGGTCGCGAGTTCGGCCACCTCGTTGAATTCGGCCAGCGCCGGCAGTGGTTCGGCCACGTCCAGCGCACGCGACACCGCCGGATACCAACGCAGGCGCGCCTGGATGTCAGGGTCGCGCAGCACCGTGCGGCGCGGCGGCACGCACAGGCTGGCCGCCTCGCGCTGGTTCGTTTCGGACAGCGCCTGCGCCAGCAGCCGGAACAGCGCGTCCTTGTCCTTTTCCGTTCTACGGTTGATCGCATAGGCATCCGTGGTCATGGCCTGCTTGCCGCCGGGCGGCACCGTCCACTGGATCCTGCCGACGACCCGCGATGTCTCAGGCTTGTCCATGGCGGCGCAGCGGGTCGCCCATTGCTGGCCGGTGGCGGCGATGTCCTGCGCGAAGTTCACCGTGTTCTCGTCGTTTGACTGGGCGGTGAAGCCCGGCACGGCGAAGCGCGTCAGCCGCTCGTAGAGCGCGATGGCGGCGATGTCGCGCGGGCCGGCGAAGCGCGGGTGCCAGTCCTTGTCAAACCAGCCGTCGCCCACCGTGTTCAGCACGCTTTGCAGCTCGTACGGCGGCATGTCCCATTTCAGGCTGATCGTGGTGCCGCTGCGGCGCGGCGTGTTCAGCGCCTGTGCCAGGGTCACCGAATCGTCCCAGCTTGCCGGCGGCGCAAGGTGCTGCGCCTCCAGCAGGTCGGCGCGATAGGCATAGAGCAGCACGTTGGTGGTGATCGGCATTGCGTACAGATGGCCCTCGTACGAGCAGCCGCGCAACGACGCCGGGTTGATGTCGTCCAGGTGGAACTCCTCGCGGTGCCGGTCCCACAGCGCGTCGAGCGGCTCCAGCCAGCCGCTCTTGGCGAAGCTGGTGACGGTGGTGCTGTTCACCCACAGCACATCTGGCGTGCTGGCGCCGGAGGACAGGGCGATCCGCTCAAGCTGCGCGGCCTGGCCCGATGGCATCAGGCGCGCATCCACCGTGGTGCCGGGCACCGCAGTGGTCAGCTTCTTCGCGTAGAATTCCAGCGCCGGGTAGCGGTGGCTGAGCAGTTGCACCGGCTCGTCCGCCCGTGCCGTGCGTGCCAGGGCAGGGGCGGCCAGCGCAGCGGCGGACAGGGCGAGCAGACGGCGGCGGCCGGTCGGCTTGAATGTCATGGGCGCGCTTCCTCGTGTCACATCTCGACGACGACGTAGTCCTCGTCACGCGTCACCGGCACCGTCTCGGCGACGTACGGGCCTTCGACGACGGTCTGGCCCGGCGTCACGGCAACCGGAAAGGCGCGGGTGCGCACCCGCTCCGGATCGCAATAGGATTGTCCGGTGCGGATATCGAACTCCCAGCCGTGCCAGGGGCAGCGCAGGATCTCTCCCTGGCGTTCGTAGCGGTAGGAGCCGGGCTGGTCGGACAGCAGCAGCCCGGTCAGCCGGCCGTCGCACAGGCTGCCGCCCTGATGCGGGCAGCGATTGAACAGGCCGAAGAATTCGCCGCCGATGTTGAAGATCGCGATCGGCCGGCCGCGCACCGTCACCAGCTTGCGGCCGCCCGGCGGAATCTCGGCGACGCGGGCGACGACATGGCGGCTCATGCCGGCAGCTCCGCCAGCCGCGGATAGGTGGCAAGCGGGTTGTCCAGCATGATCCGCCGCGCCAGCGATTCGGGGAATCCCTCTGGCAGCACGGCATCGCCGTCAAACTGCCAATGCGGGTAGTCGGTCGAGAACAGCAGCACCTCATCGGATTGCAGGTGATCCAGGATGCGCAGCAGCGTGTCGCGATCGGGCGGCGCATCAATCGGCTGCAACGTCAGGCGCACATTGCTGCGCACGATGTCCGCCGGCGCGCGGTCCACCCATGGCACTTCCATGCGCAGCCCGCGCCAGAACTTCGTCATTCGCCACAACTGGGCGGGCAGCCAGGTCACGCCGGATTCCAGCAGCACCACTTTCAGCGTCGGGAAGCGGGTGAACACGCCCTCGCTCACCAGGCTGGTCAACTGGGTCTGGAACGCCTGCGCCTGGCCGACATAATCCTCGGTATGGTAGGTCGGCCAGCCGATCGGCGTCGGCGGATTGTGGTAGCTGGAGCCGGGATGAATTCCGATCGGCAGGCCGTGCCGCTCGGCCGCGGCATAGATCGGCCAGTATTGCCGCTTGCCCAGCAGCCGGTCGTTCATCGCCAGCACCAGCACCTGCACGAAGCGGCGGTCGGCGGCGCGGCGCTCGATCTCCTCGACGGCGAGTTCGGTGTTCTGGATCGGCACGACGATGGAGGCGCGCAGCCGAGGATCACGGTCCAGCCATTCGCGCGCCAGCCATTCGTTCACCGCGCGCGCCATCGCCGCCGCCAGATCCTCCGAGAACAGCAGTTGCACGCCGTACAGGCAGTTGGCGATGGCGATGCTGCTGCCGAAGCCGTCCAGCGCCTCCCGCTGCACGCGGGCCAGTTCGCTCGCCGGCTTGCCCTCCTTCGGTCGCCAGTCCGGCCGGCAGGTCAGCGGCGCATTGGCGGGGTAGGAGATCGACACCAGATCGTCCATGCCGCGCGTGACCACCTGGTCGCGCCAGTGATCGTCCAGATACGGCAGCAGGGCGGCGAGCCCCGGCACGGCCGGGTGGATGTCGCAGTCGATGGCGCCAGTCAGGTCCAGTGGCACGCTCTCTCTCCCCCGTCCGGCCGGCTGGCCGGTTCGCTGGCGGGAAGCCTAGCGGCAGCGGCGGCACAGCGGGAGATGCGATTTGCGCGTGGTGCGGTTGACAGCGCCGCTGCCCCCGCCGCTAGATCGCCGCGGGCGCACGCCCGGGAGGATGCAGCATGAACGACACCATCCGGCTGGGCCGCCGTGCGCTGGTCGCGGGCGCCCTCGCGGCGCCCATGATCCGCCGCGCCCGGGCCGACACGCCGGTTCAGCTCATCAGCCATCGCTATCCGGCGCTGGAATTCTGGGCCGAGAAGATGAAGTCCGCGGTCCCCGGCACGGAGGTGAGCGCGCAGCTCATGCCGTTCGACAAGGCGCTGGAACTGGAGACGATCGCGCTGTCCTCCCACGCCGACACGCTCGACCTCGTCTATGTCAACGAGTCGACCTTCCTCAACTTCGCCAAGAACGGCTGGCTGCGTCCGCTGGACGATCTGTGGGCGAAATACCGCACGCAGTTCCGGCTCGACGACTATCCGGACAACGTCATGCGCTCGCTGACCTATGACGGGCACCTCTACATGCTGCCGGCCGATCTGAACGTGATGCTGTTCTTCTATCGCGGCGACCTGCTGGAGAAGGCCGGGCATGCGCCGCCGCGCAGCATCGCCGAATACGCCGATCTGGCGCACCGACTGAATTCGCCGCTGCGCGCCGGCACGATCAGTTGCCTTCGCCCGGTCGATGCCTGCCTGAACGAATCCCATTGGTACCTGAATACCATCGGGCCCGGCTGGTTCGATACGCAGTGGCGGCCGCTGTTCAACACGCCGAAGGGCGTGCAGGCGATCGAGGCGCTGAAGGGGGTGACGCGCAGTGCCCAGCGCGGCTTCGCCTCCGCCGCCAACGACGAGTGCATGATCGCGCTGGCGCAGGACCTTGCGGTGATGGGGCTGCAATGGGCGACCCGCGCCGGCGCGATGGACGATGCGAAGCAGTCGCGCATTGCCGGCAAGATGGATTTCATGGCGCCGCCCGACGGGCATGCGCGGTTCAGCACCGACGGCTACGCGCTCTCGGCTTTCAGCCGGCACGATCCGGACGTGCTGTTCCGCATTGCCGCAACCGGCGTGAACGAGGCGAACATGCGCGCCGGCGCGGCATTGACGGTGCCGCCGCGGCGCGCGGTGCTGAACGACCCGGACCTGCAGCAGCACATCCGCTACTACCACGCCGCGTCCGCGTCGCTGGAAACGGCGACGGCCTTCCCGCAACTGCCGGAATTCTACGCGGTCGGCGAATTCATCGCGCGGCGCATCATCCAGGCGGTCAGCGGAGAGATGCCGGTCCCCGCGGCACTGGATGCGGCGGCGACCGAGACGCAGACCTTTCTGACCGCCCGCGGCTACCGGTTCGGCTGAGCGCGGCCGTCCGGCTACCCGCCGCGCGGCGCGTACAGGGCCAGCGCGTTGTCGCTGAACAGCGCCCGGCGCTGCGCCTCCTCCACCGGCAGCGGCAGGGCGTAGGCGGGATCATCCGAATCCCAGTGCGGATAGTCGGTCGCGAACAGCAGCCGGTCCCAGCCGATCCAGCCGATCGTGTCCAGCAGATGCGCCCGCGGCTCCGGCTCCTCCATCGGCTGGGTGGTGAACCAGACCTGGGAGCGGATGGTCTCCGACGGCAGGCGCTTCAGATGCGGCGTTTCACTGCGCAGCCGCTGCCAGTGCTTGTCCAGCCGCCAGGCCAGCGCCGGCACCCAGCCGAAGCCGCCTTCGATCATCACGAAGCGCAGGTCGGGCAGGCGCTCGAACACGCCTTCGATCACCAGGCTGGTCAGTTGCGCCTGGCAGGTCTGGGCATGGCCGATCATGTCCTCAAGATAGAAGGACGCCCAGCCGGACGAGGTATTGGCGTTGCCGCCGAACCCGAAGGCGTGCATCCCCACCGGCAGCCCGGCGCGCACCGCAGCCGCGAAGATCGGGAAGTACCGCGCATTGCCGATCGGCGCGGCGGTGCGGCTCAGCAGCAGCACATGGGCGAAGGCCGGGTTGCCGGCGCAGCGCTCGATCTCGGCGACCGCCGCCTCCGGGCTTTCCGGGTTGACGACGATGGAGGCGTGCAGCCGCGGCTCCGGCGTCACCAGCTTTTCCACCTGGAACTCGTTCATGGCGCGGCACAGCGCATTGCCGAGTTCGAAATTCATGAAGTTGTTGCTCGGCGTCGGCGGGTTCACCAGCCCGAACACGATGTTGTTCGGGTCGAGGTGCTGGCGGCGCGTGAACTCCAGGTCGGTGCCCGGGGGTCGGCCGCTGTCCGGCCAGGCGTCCCGCCGGGCCGCATTGGGCTGCGCCTTGGGGTAGGACGGCAGGCCCTGCTGCATGCCGGTCCGGTGCGCCACGCCGTAGGTCGCCATGTGGTCGCGCCACCGGGCCGACAGCCAGGGCGCCAGTTCGCCCAGCCCCGCCGGGCCGAGATGCATGTCGCAATCCGCGACGGCAAGGCGGGAGGCGCCGGTCTGGGCCGGCTTGGGAAGGTCACGAACGGCGACGTTCATGCGCAGGTTCCTTCGGGCGACGAACTTGCATCCTAGTCCGTCGGGGGGCATCTGGCCACCGATTCATCCGATCACTGCCCGTGCGTCCAGCGCAACCGCCCCCTGGCCGGCCGGGCGCACCAGCAGCGGGTTGATGTCCAGTTCGCGCAGCCGCTCCCCGAGTTGCGCCGCCAGGGCGCCGACCTGCACCAGCACGGCCGCGGCGGCGTCCACGTCCAGCGCCGGCCGGCCACGATACCCCGCCAGCAGCGGCCACAGGCGCAGCCCCCGCAGCATCCCGAGCGCCTGGGACTGGCCGAGCGGGGCGGGGGCCACCGCGACATCGTCCAGCAGATCGACCAGCACGCCGCCCGCGCCCACCAGCACGACGGGGCCGAATTGCGGGTCGTGGCGCGCGCCCACGATCAGCTCCTGGCCGCCGGTGAGCATCTCCGCCACCAGGAAGGTCGGCGCCGGCTCCCCGGCCGCCGTCAGCTTCGCGCCGATCTCCGCGAAGGCCGCCGCCACCGCTGCCGCATCGGCAAGGCCGAGGCGCACCAGCCCGCCATCGCTCTTGTGAACGATCCGGGCACTCACACCTTTCATCACCACCGGGAAGCCGATCGCGGCCGCCGCGGCGACCGCCCCCGCCTCGGTCGTCGTGACCCGTTCGCGCGGCACGGCGATCCCACAGGCGGCCAGTAGCGTCTTGGCCGCCGGCTCGGTCTGGTAGCCGGCGGCCAGCGCCGGCAGGCCCGCGAGGTGCGGCGCGGGCGCCGGCGGCTCGGCGTCCGTCCAGGCCTGCCACGCCCGCAGCAGGCGGATGCCGTCGTCCAGCCGGTCGCAGGAGACCACGCCGCGCTGCCGCAGCAGCGCGCGCACGCCGGTTGCGACCGATCCGGGCGTGACCACGAACACATAGGGCTTGCCGCCGCTCTCCAGCCCGTCGATCAGCGCGCCGACCGTGCCCTCGTAGTTCGGCGCGGTGGTCATCGGCACCAGCACGACGCCGACATTGGCGTCGTTGATCACCGCCCGCGCCGCCGGCTCCGCCACCGTGAAGCCTTCGCCGAGTTCCTGCCGCCGCGCGCCGAGATCGACCGGGTTCTCCAGATGCGTCGGCAGCATCACCGCCGACAGCGCCGCCCGCGTGTCCGGCGTGAAGGCCGCCATGCCCAGCCCGACATCGGCGAGCCGGTCCGCGGTGATCCCGTTCAGCCCGCCGGAGGAGGAGATCACGCCGATCCCGCCCGGCCGCCGCGTGCGGAAGCGCTGCGCCAGCCGCGCCGCCAGCACCATCACGTCGGGGTCGTCCACCAGCAGCGCGCCCGCCTGCCGGCACACCGCGGCGAACACCGGATAGGCGCCGGCGAGACTCGCGGTGTGCGAGCGTGCGGCGGCTTCCCCGCCGGCGCTGCGCCCGGTCTTCAGTACGACAACCGGCTTGCCGGCGGCCTGCGCCCGGTGCAGCAGGTCGCGGAAGCGCCGCCCGTCCGCGATCCCTTCGACATGCAGGCAGATCGCCTCGGTGTCCTCCGCCGCGATCATGTGCGCGAAGAAATCGCACAGATCGAGGTCGGCCTGGTTGCCGACGGACACGATCTGGCTGAAGCCCACGCCCTGGTCGTGCGCGCGGTTGTAGACGGACAGCATCAGCGCGCCGCTCTGCGACACCAGCCCGATGCTGCCGGGGATGATCCGCTCCACATCCAGCACCCGCGCGGAGGTCAGCGACATGCCGTTGCGGAAATTGATCAGCCCGAGGCAGTTCGGCCCGACCACGCGCATGCCGGTGGCCTGCGCCAGCGCGGTCATCTCCGCCTGCGCCGCGGCGCCTTCCGCACCAATCTCCGCGAAGCCGCTGGAGATCACCACCGCGGCGCCCACGCCCGCCGCCGCACAGTCGCGCAAGGTCGGCAGCACCGCGGCGGCGGGCACCGCGATCACCGCCACGTCGATCGGCGGTGCCGCGCCGATCGCGGCGTAGCAGGTGCGGCCCTGCACCACGGCGCGGCGGGGATTGATCGGCACCACCTCTCCGTCGAAGCCGTGCAGGGCGAGGTAGTGCATGATGCGCCCGCCCCATTTGCCGCGATCGTCGGATGCGCCGAACACGGCGACGCGGCGCGGCACGAGGATTTCGCCGATGCTGCGGCGCGGCGGCGCCGGCAGGCTCATGCCGGCTTGCTCAGCATCCGGCCGAGCGGCCGGCCGCCGAACAGATGCACGTGGAAATGTGGCACTTCCTGCCCCGCATCCTCGCCCATATTGGCCAGGATGCGATAGCCCGGCGCTTCGAGCTGCAAATCGTGCGCGACCTTGCCCACCGCGCGCCAGAACCCGGCGATCTCTGCCTCGCTGCCGCGCGCGGCGAAATCCGCGAGCGAGATGAAGCGTCCTTTCGGAATGATCAGCACGTGCACCGGTGCCTGCGGCGCGATGTCGTGGAAGGCCAGCGCCCAGTGATCCTCATACACGCGCTTGGCCGGCAGCTCGCCGCGCAGGATGCGCGCGAAGATGTTGCCGTCGTCATATTCGCCCAGGCCCTTCACCGCCATGTCCGTCCCCCTTGCGCCCGTGCCGAAGGCTCATCCCGCTCCGTTGAACGGCACGGCCGGCGGAACTCTAGCGCGATCCGCCGCCGCCGCGGCAAGCGTCGGGCCGCGCGGGCGAGGCATGCGCGGGCTTCACCCGGCTGCCACCGGCAGCAGCGCCGCCAGCTCCGCTCCGGGCAGGGCGCCGCGCAGCGCCTCCGGCAGCTCGCCGCGTTGCAGCGCCTCGGCCGCCGCCGCCAGCCCGCCCATCGCGCGCCGGTACAGCGCACCGCCCAGGCTCACCCGGCGGACCCCGGCCGCGGCCAGCGCGGCGAGCGGCACGCCCGGCCCGATCAGCACGTTCACCGGCTTCGGCGCCACCGCCCGCACCACGGCGCGGACCGCCTCCATGTCCGGCAGGCCGGGGGCATAGAGCACGTCGGCGCCGACCTCGGCGAAGGCGACGAGGCGCCGCATCGTGTCGTCCAGATCGGGCCGGCCGTTGAGGAAATTATCGGTGCGCGCGGTCAGCACGATCCGCCCGCGCGCCGCCGCCGCGGCGGCGCGCATGCGGCGGACGGCGGTGTCGAAATCATGGATCGGCCGCGCGGGATCGGCGGTGGTGTCCTCGATACCGAGACCGGCCAGCCCGCCGGCAATCGCGGCCTCCACCGTCGCGACGCAGTCCTCAGGGTCCGGGCCGTAACCATCCTCCAGATCGCCGTTCACCGGCAGGCCGGACACCTGCGCGAGCCGGGCGGCATGGGCGACCGAGTCGGCAAGGCTGACAGCATGCGCGCCATCCGGCCGGCCCAGCGCCGCGGCGATCGCGAAGGATGAGCTGCCGAGCGCGGGAAAGCCCGCCCGCCGCAGCAGCAGGGCGGATGCGCCGTCCCAGGCATTCGGCATGATGAACGCGCCGGGTCCGTCATGCAGCGCGCGGAAGCGCTCCTGGGCGGTGCTCTCGGTCATGGTCGTTCCCCCCTGCCGGCCGTGCGCTACACCAGCGCTTTCGACAGTTTCTCATACGTGCCGCGGCTGAGCTGCGGCGTGGCCAGGATGCGGTCCAGCTCCGCGCGCATCAGCGCCGCGCGTGCCGGGCGCTGCCGCCGCCATGCGCCGAGCGGATTGACCAGCCGTGCCGCGGTCTGGCCGTTCAGCCGGTCGAGCGCGATCACCACATCGGCGAGAAATTTGTATCCGGCGCCCGACGCATCGTGGAACCGCACCTGGTTGCCGCTGGCGAAGCTGGCCACCAGCGCGCGCACCCGGTTCGGATTATGCAGATCGAAATCGGCATGGCGGTACAGCGCCCGCACTTCCTCCACCGCCGTCGCGCGCGGCGACATCGCCTGGATCGCGAACCACTTGTCCAGCACCAGATCGTCGCCGCGCCATTTGGCGTGGAACAGGGCCAGCGCCTCCTCCCGGTCCTGGCCGGTGCTGGCGGCGAGCACGTCGAGCGCTGCGAGCACGTCGGTCATGCTGTCCTGCGCGTCGAACTGCGCGCGTGCCAGCCGCACGCCATCCTCCCCCGCCGCCGCGAGATACCCGAGGCAGGCATTACGCAATGCGCGGCGGCCGATGGCAGCGCCGTCGATGCGATACGGCCCGCGATCGGCGAGCGCCCCGTAGGTCGCGCGCAGCCGGTCGGCCAGCGCCGTGCCGATCTGCGCGCGCATCGCCTGCCGCGCGGCATGGATCGCATCGGGATCGGCGGTCGCCATCTGGTCGGCAACGTAGGATTCCGACGGCAGGGCCAGCGCCTCCGCGGCGAAAGCGGGGTCCGCATCGGCTTGGTCCAGTGTCGCGCGCATCGCCTCCAGCAATCCGGGGTCGAGCGGCGGCGGCGTGCCGTGCCAGTCGGCGACCTGGTCGAGCAGCAGGGCGGTCGCGTAGGATTGCAGACTGTCCCAGCGCACGAACGGATCGGTGTCGTGGGCGGCGAGGGCTTTCAGCCGCGCCGGCGGGATGCCCTTCAGCTTCACCGGCGCCGAGTAGCCGCGCAGCAGCGACGGCACGGGATGGGCAGGCACGTCGTCGAACACGAAGCTGCGCTCGGCCGCATCCAGCAGCAGCACGCGCGCGCTGCCGGGCAGTTCGTGCCCGTCCGGCGCCAGCAGCGCCATCGCGACCGGGATCGGCACCGGATGCTTGTCCGGCTGGCCGGGCGTGGGCCGCAAGGTCTGGCGCAGCGTCAGCGTGTAGCGCCGCGCCGCGGCGTCGTACGCCTCCGCCATCGTCAGCTCCGGCGTGCCGGCCTGCGCGTACCAGGACAGGAACGGCGACAGGTCGATTCCGGCGCCGTCGCCGATGGCGCGGACGAAATCCTCGATCGTCACCGCCTGGTTGTCGTGCCGCGCGAAATACAGATCCATGCCGCGGCGGAATCCGTCGCGACCGGCCAGCGTCGCCATCATGCGCACGACCTCCGCGCCCTTCTGGTAGACGGTCGCGGTGTAGAAATTGTCGATCGCGATGTAGCTGTCCGGCCGCACCGGATGTGCCAGCGGCCCGTCATCCTCGGGGAACTGCGCGGCGCGCAGCCGGCGCACATCGACCAGACGCTTCACCGCCCGGCTGCCCTGGTCGGCGGTGAATTCCTGGTCGCGGAAAACCGTCAGCCCCTCCTTCAGCGAAAGCTGGAACCAATCGCGGCAGGTGACGCGGTTGCCGGTCCAGTTGTGGAAATATTCATGCGCCACCACCGTCTCGATGCCCTGGTAGTCGGCATCGGTCGCGGTATCCGGCTGGGCCAACACGTATTTGGTGTTGAAGACGTTCAGCCCCTTGTTCTCCATCGCTCCCATGTTGAAGTCGGAGACGGCGGCGATGTTGAACACGTCGAGGTCGTATTCGCGCCCGTACTCTTCCTCGTCCCACCGCATCGCCGTCTTCAGCGCATGCATGGCGTGCGCGCACCGCCCCTCATCGCCGCGCCGTACCCAGATCGCCAGCGCCACATCGCGGCCCGACGCGGTGACGAAGCGGTCGCGCACTGCCACCAGATCGCCCGCCACCAGCGCGAACAGGTAGGACGGCTTGGGGTGCGGATCCTCCCAGCGCGCCCAGTGCCGTCCGTCCTCGGTGCTGCCCTGCGCGGCCGGATTGCCGTTCGACAGCAGCACCGGGCAGGTGGCGGCATCGGCGATGATGGTGGTGGTGAAGCGCGCCATCACGTCCGGCCGGTCGGGGAAGAAGGTGATGCGGCGGAATCCCTCGGCCTCGCACTGGGTGAAATAGCTGCCGTTGGAAAGGTAGAGGCCGGACAGTTCGGTGTTGGCGGAGGGGTTGATCTCCACCTCGGTGGTCAGCCGGAAGGCGGCGGGCACGTCCGCGATCACCAGCGCGCCGCCCGCCTCCTGGACATGGCGGGCGGGCGGCAGCGGTGTGCCGTCCAGCGTCAGTGCGATCAGCCGCAGGCCCTCCCCGTCCAGCCGCAGCGGCACCGCGGCGCCGGGGGCGCGCGGGCAGGCCGGGTTGGCCCGCATCTCCAGCGTCGCCAGCACGCGGGTCGCGGCGGGGCGCAGGTCGAATTGCAGCGCCACGCGATCGACCAGATAGGGCGGCGGCAGATAGTCGAGCCGGCGGGTCTCGTGCGGCGGCAGGGCAGGGGCGGCGTCGCGCTGGGCGTCGAGCATGGGGGCTCCGTCAGGTCGTGCTGCTGCCCGATATAGGGGGCGCGGCCGGCAACCACACCGAAAACGTCGTGCCCTTGCCCTCCTCGCTGTCGATCGCGAGCTGGCCGCGATGGCGGCTGACGATGTGCTTGACGATGGCAAGCCCGAGCCCGGTGCCGCCCGCGCTGCGGCTGCGCCCCTTGTCCACCCGGTAGAACCGTTCGGTCAGGCGGGGGATATGCTCCTTGGCGATCCCCGGGCCGTCATCGGCGACGCTCAGCACCACCCCGGCGCGCGCCGGCCAGCGCTGGCCCGGCTCGGCCCGCGCGACCGCGAGCCGGACGGTGCCGCCGGGGCGGCCGTATTTCAGCGCGTTGTCGATCAGGTTCTGCGCCACCTGCTCGATCTGGTCGGCATCGGCGAGCAACTCCGGCAGGTCGGCGCCGAGCGTCAGTGCGATCCGGCCGCGCGCCTCGAAACTCGCGGCGATGCGGCGGGCCAGCGCCGCGGGATCGACGCGGCCGGCGGGTGGCTGATGCTCGGTCAGCTCGATGCGCGACAGGCTCAGCAGATCGTCGATCAGCCGGTTCATCCGCCCGGCCTGCTCGGCCATGATGCCGAGGAAGCGCTGCTGCGCCGGCCGGTCGTCCGCCGCCGGGCCGCGCAGGGTGTCGATGAAGCCGATCAGGCTGGCGAGCGGGGTGCGCAGCTCGTGGCTGACATTGGCGACGAAATCGGCGCGCATCCGCTCCACCGCGCGTTCGCGGGTGCGGTCGGACAGCACCACGATCACCTGCCCGCCATCGGCGAGCGGCGGATCGAGCCGCAGCACCGCCGCCTGCACCTCCCGCGGGACGGGCACGAACAGGCCGAGATCGGCGACCTGGGTTGCCGCTTGGTGCTCGGCCCGCTCCAGCGCCGCGCGCAGGCCCGGATGGCGCAGCACCGCCGCGATGTCGCCGCCGAACGCCGCGTGGGCGGCGGCATTGGCGCGCCGGACGCTGCCATCTGTGCCCAGCACCAGCAGCGGGTCGGGCAGGCGGTCGATGATCGTCTCGGTCGCCCGCAGTGCCTGGCCGACCTGGGCGGCGCGGGCGGCCAGCGTGCGCGCCAGCCGCTCGATCGCGCGGCCCACCCGCTGCATCGGCGGCAGCAGCGGGCTGGCGCCGGCCGCGCCGCCGCCCAGCGCCCCGCGCACCGCCTCGGCCAGCAATTCCATGTCGCGCACGAAGGCCAGTGCCAGCAGCAGGCTGGCGAGCCCCACCGCGAGCAGCGCCGCCAGCACCGGCCCCGGTGCCGCGGCGCCGCTGGCGGCCAGCAGGACCAGGCACAGGGCGGGGACGGCGGCCAGCAGCGCGGCGGTGGCGAGCAGCAGGCCCGGACGCATCAGAGATCGGGACGCATCAGAGATCGGGACGCATCAGATGCCGGGGGCGCCGAGCGCGGTCGGCGCCGCCTCCACCACCGTCGGGCCGCCGCGATGGATCGCGAACACCGCGAGCCCCCGCCGCACCGTCCCGTCCGGTTGCAGGGCGAACACGCCATCGACGCCGGCAAACCCCTCCGTCCGGGTGAGGGAGGCGGTGCCGTAGCCGCCGCCGGCCGCCAGCACCCGCGCGATCGCCGCCGCGTCATAGGCGAAGTCGGCCAGCGTCGGGGCGGGGACGCCGTATTTCGCCTGGAAGTCGGCATCGAAGGCGGTGCGCGCCGCCGGATCGGGGGCGGCATACCAGGCGCCGTTCAGCTCCGCCCCGCCGAGTGCCGCGGGGTTCGCCCACAGCGCCGGCCCCATGATCTGCACCGCCGGCGGGTCCACGTCGTAATAGCTGAGGAAGCTGGCCGCCCAGGCCAGATGCTCCCCGGTATCGGCCAGCAGCAGGGCATCGAAGGGCGGCGGGGGGATCGGCGTCTTGGCCAGCTCCGCCGCCTCCTTGCGGCCTTCCAGCGTGTGCTTGTCGCGCGCCTCCTTGATCTTGGCGTCGATCGGGCCGCGCCGGTCGGCATAGTCCGACAGGTCGCGCAGGCTCGCCTGGATCGACGGATCGGTGCCGTTGTGGAAGCGGATCACCGCCGCCGGCGCGCCGGCCGCGGCGAGCGAATCGGACAGCGCCGCCGCCATCGCCTGGCCGAACGGGCCGGGGGGCAGCAGGGCGGCGACCCGCGTCTTGCCCGCCGCCGTCACCGCGCCGGCGAGGCGGCGCATCTGTTGCGCCGGGGTGATGCCGAGCGTCCAGACGCCGGGCCGCGCCTGGCCGGGATCGTTGGTGAAGGCCAGCACCGGCACCCCGGCGGCCCGCGCCGGCCCGGCCACCACCGCGGTCTCCGCCCCGGTCAGCGGCCCGAGGATCAGCGCATCGCCCGCCGCCAGCGCCGCCTGCACCGCCGCCGCCGCCCCGGCCGGGGTGCCCGCGGTGTCGCGCACGTCGAGCGGCGGCGAGCCGGGGGCGGCCAGCGCCAGTTGCGCCGCCTGCACCAGCACCTGCCCGCGTTCCGCATTGTCGCCGGTGAGCGGCACCAGCAGCGCCACCGGCCCGGTCCCGCCGCCCGCGGCCGGCGCGGGCGCCGGTGTGCTGCCGAGCGAGGTCGCCGGCCCCGCCGGTCCCCGCCCCTCGGCGCAGGCCGACAGTGCTAGGATGGCGGTGAGGAGAGAGAATGCCCGACGATTCATCCGACCCGCCTCCGCCGTCCGCTGCCGTGCCGGAGGGTCTTGTGCTGGTTCCGACGCCGCTCGGCAATATCGGCGACATGACACTGCGCGCCCGCGCCGCGCTCGCCGCGGCCGACCGGGTGCTGTGCGAGGATACCCGCGTCACCGCGCGCCTGCTCGCCGCGCTGGGCATCGCCGGGCGGGCGCTGTCGCCGCTGCACGAGCACAACGAGGATGCCCGCATCCCCGAGGTGCTGGCGCTGCTGCGCGCCGGGCGGCGGGTGGCGCTGGTCTCCGACGCCGGCATGCCGTTGCTGTCCGATCCCGGCTTCCGGCTGGTGCGCGCGGCGATCGCGGCGGGCCTGCCGGTCGGCGCGCTGCCCGGGCCGAACGCGGCGCTGCTGGCGCTGGTGCTGTCCGGCCTGCCGCCGCTGCCGTTCCTGCTGCTCGGCTTCCCGCCGCCCAAGCAGGCCGCCCGCCGTGCCGCCTTCGCCCGGCTGCGGGCGGCGGAGCGGGCGGGACTGACCGCCACGCTGATCTGGTACGAGGCGCCGCACCGCGCCGCCGCGACCCTCGCTGACCTGGCCGCGGTGTTCGGCGACCGCCCGGCGGCGCTGGCGCGCGAACTGTCCAAGCGGTTCGAGGAGGTGCGGCGCGGACCGCTGCCCGACCTCGCCGCCGCCGCCGCCGCCGACCCGCCGCGCGGGGAGGTGACGCTGCTGATCGGCCCCGCCCCGCCCGAGGCCGCCGATGCCACCACGCTGGACGACGCGCTGCGCACGGCGCTGGCGGTGCATTCGCTGAAACAGGCGGTCGCCCTGGTCACCGCCGCCACCGGCGCGCCGCGCCGGGAAGTCTACGCAAGGGCGCTGGCGTTGCAGGCGGCGAGCTGAAGCGTGGATATCGTTCCCCATAAGGAACATTGACGGCGCACCGGGGCGGCCGCTGCTCACCCGGATTTTGCCGCAGCCCGCGGCGCGCGCGGCGCCAGGCCGGGGCGGCGGGGTGGGGACGTGGCGGGCGGGACGGGGGGGCGCGCCACCCGCCGTGCGGGTGCGGCGGGTTTCGCCCGCGCCGGCGGTTCCGCCGGCCGCAGCAGCGGCGGCGGCGGCACCCCGAGCATCCGGCAGAGCGGGCGGAGATGCCGGCCGAGATGCGGGG
>JAKAZX010000277.1 GCA_021826485.1 Pseudomonadota bacterium
GGTGGACGACCTGCTGAACGCCGTGGCGCGGCGTGGCATCCCGCTGGCGCTGGGCAACGCGGTGACGGACCTGCTGGTGGCCGGCGATGCGGTGGCCGGCGCCGCCATCGACAGCGGCCAGGGGCGGGAGGAGGTAGCCGCCCGCAAGATCATCCTGGCGGTCAACGGCTTCGCCGCGAATGCCGGGCTGGTCGGCCGGTTCTGCCCGGAAATCGCGGGTGCCACCTATTTCGGCGCCCGCGGCTCGACCGGGGAGGCGGTGCTGTGGGGGGAGCGGCTGGGCGCGGCGCTGGCCAATATGGGCGCCTATCAGGGCTATGCCGCCGTCGCCTACCCGCAGGGCAGCCTGCTGTCCTGGACCACGATCGAGAAGGGCGGCCTGCTGGTGGGCGCCGACGGGTGCCGCTTCGGCGACGAGAGCCTGGGCTATTCCGGCTTCGCCCGCATCGTGCTTGGCCAGGGGCCGGAGGCGTTCGCGCTGTTCGACCAGCGCATCTTCGACATCGCGGCGCAGGAGGAGGAGTTCGTCGAACTCTGGCGCTACGGCGGCATCCGGCGGGCGGAGACGGTGGCGGACGCGGCGGCGGCCTTCGCCCTGCCCGCGGCGGCGCTGGCGCGCACGGTCGATGATTACGACGCGGCGGCCGGCGGCCGGCAGGCCGATCCGTTCGGCCGGCGCGATTTCGGCCTCGCGCCGCTCCGCCCGCCCTATTACGCCGCCCGCGTCGTGCCCGGCCTGTTCCACACCCAGGGCGGACTGCTTGTGGACGCGGACGCGCGCGTGCTGCGCCCGGACGGCAGCGCCATCGCCAATCTGTTCGCCGGCGGCGGCGCGGCGGCGGGGATCAGCGGGCGGGACGGCGCGCTGGGCTATGCCTCCGGCAACGGCCTGCTGTCAGCGATCGCGCTCGGCCGCCTGGCCGGCCTTGCAGCGGCCCGGGAATGCGCCGGGGCGGGGGCAGTCGGGCGATGACGCTGACTCGCCAGATCGTCCGCCACGCCCGGCGGCTGCTGGCCGCAGGTCTGCCGGCCCCGGTCGCCGAGGCGGCGCGGCTGCACCTGCTGGACGCGCTCGGCGTCGGGCTGGCGGCGAGCGCGGCGTCGGTGGGCCGCCCGTACCGCCGGCTGGCGGGCGAGCTGGCGCGCGGCGGGCCGGCCAGCGTGCTCGGGCATGCCGCCGGGGCCGCCGCTGCCGATGCCGCGCTGCTCAATGGCGGACTGATCCACAGCCTGGAATTCGACGACACCCATACCGGCTCGATCGTGCATGGCAGTGCCGTGCTGGCCCCCGCCGCGCTGGCGGCGGCGGAGGCGGCGGGGGCGGACGGGCAGGGCCTGCTCGGCGCCTATGCTGTGGGGTGGGAGGTGCTGGTGCGCCTGGGCCTTGCCGCACCCGGCGCGTTCCAAGCGCGGGGGTTCCAGGTCTCCTCGGTCGGCGGCGCCCTGGCGGCGGCGCTGGTCGGCGCGCTCGTGGCGGGGCTGGAGGAGGACGCGGCGGTGGCCGCGCTGGGCATCGCGCTCAGCCAGGCATCGGGCGTGTTCGAGTTCCTGAGCAACGGCGCCTCGGTGAAGTCGCTGCATCCCGGCTGGGCGGCCCATGCCGGCCTGCTGGCGGCCCGGCTGGCCAAGGGCGGCATGACGGGGCCGGAGACGGCGCTGGAAGGCCGCTATGGCCTGTTCGCCAGTTTCGCCGGCGATGCCGCCGCCGCGCACCGCTTTGCCGACACGCTCGCCACAATCGGCACCGTCTGGCACCTGCCGGAGGCCGCGTTCAAGCTCTACCCCTGCTGCCACTACATCCACCCGTTCATCGAGGCGGCGAACCTGCTGCGTCGGCGCGGCGTGGCGCCGGAGGAGATCGCAACCCTTGTCTGCCGCGTGCCGCAGGGCGCGGCGCCGATCATCTGCGATCCGTGGCCGCTCAAGCAGGACCCGCCGACGCCGCACGCGGCGCGCTGGAGCCTGCCGGTGGTCGTCGCCATGGCGCTGTGCGGGACGGTGACGCTGGACAGTTTCGAGGCGCTGATCCCCGCCCCGGTCCGCGACCTCGCCGCGCGCATCGCGTGGGCGGAACTGCCCGATGCCGACTTTCCGCGCCGCTTCGCCGCCGAAATCGTCGCGCATTGCATCGACGGCAGGCAGGAGACCGTGCGGGTCGACGATGTCTACGGCAACCGCAGCCGCCCCGCCGATCCGGCCGATGTGCGGGCGAAATTCCACGACAACGCCGCCCGCACCCTGCCCGCCGCCGCCGTCGCCCGGCTGCGCGACGCGGTGGACACGCTGGGCCGGGGGGCGGCGATCGCCGATCTCCGTGCCGCGCTGCGCGCGGTGCCGGAACGACAGGAGGAGCAGGCATGACGACAGCCCATGATCTGGTGGTGCGCGGCGGCGAGGCGGTGCTGCCGGGGGTGGGCCTCGCGGCCTGCGACATCGCCGTCACCGGCGGGCGGATCGCGGCGATCCTGGCGCCCGGCGCCGCCTGCATGGCGGCGAGCACGCTGGATGCGCGCGGGCTCGTGATCCTGCCCGGCGCCATCGACGCGCATCTGCATCTCGGCCACGGCAAGGACATCGCCCGCCCCCGCGTCCCCGCCGATGCGGCGCAGGAGACGGCGGCGGCCCTGCGCGGCGGCATCACCTGCTTCCTGCCCTATCTGATGGCGACCGAGCCGTTCGAGCGCATCTTCGCCGACGTGCAGGCAGTGACGCAGGCCGGCGCGCGGATCGATTTCGGCTACCACTTCATCATCTCGACCGAGGAGCAACTGGCGGGCGTGGCGCGCTACGTGCGCGAGCAGGGCGTGCCCAGCTTCAAGATCTTCATGAACAACCGCGGCGGCGAAGGCGCGCGCCTCGGCCTGCCGGATATCGACGACGGCTTCCTGTACCGTCTGTGCGAGGCCGCCGCGGCGCACGGCGGCATGGTCTGCCCGCATCCGGAAACCATCGAACTCGCCTGGGTGATGCGCGATCGCGCGCGCGCCGCCGACCCCGACGGAACCGGCGGCCTTGCCACCTGGAACGCATCCCGCCCGCCCTTCGTGGAGGCCGATGCCGTGCAGCGCGCCGCCTACCTCGCGCATGTTGCGGGTGCGCCGCTGTATGTCGTCCACACCTCCTCGGCCGCGGCGCTGGAGGCGGGGCTGCGCCACCGGCGGGCCGGGGCGCGCGTGTTCATCGAGACCTGTCCGCATTACCTGACGCATGATGTCGGCTGGACGGGCGGCGATCTCGGCAAGATCAATCCGCCGCTGCGCAGCCCGGCGGACCGGGAGGCGCTGTGGGCGGCGCTGCTGTCCGGAGAGATCGACACGGTCGGCACCGACCACGTGCATCGCGACATCGCCGCCAAGCAGGGCGGCATCTGGACGGCATCGCCCGGCTGCCCGGGGCTGGAAACGCTGCTGCCGGTGCTGCTGAGCGAAGGGCACCACAAGCGCGGCCTCAGCCTTCCGCGCATCGCCGCGCTGACTGCGGGCAATCCCGCGCGGGCGATGGGACTGGCGCACGTGAAGGGCGCCATCGCCCCGGCGCTGGATGCCGACCTCGCGCTGATCGACCTCGACGGCCAATGGACGCTCGACCGGTCTGACGTGGTGTCCGGCGCCGGCTATTCCATCTATGAGGGCTGGCGCTTCCGCGGCCGGGTCGTGCATGCACTGGTGCGCGGCCGGACCGTGCTGCGCGACGGCGCGCCCGATGCCGCCGCGATCGGCTGGGGCAGGTATGTGCCGCGCCGCCTGGCGCACTGATCGCGGCGTGGCGCCGCGGCCGTATTAGGCGCCGATCACCAGGACTTCTATCGGCGTCGGCGCGAACCCGGCCGCCGGATTGTGGGCCTGCGGGCAGTTGGAAAGCACCGCGAGCACGTCCTGCTCGGCGCGCAGTTCGACGTGGTCGCCCTCCTTGGACAGTCCCTGCTCGATGGCGATGCCACCATCCTGCCGCACCGGCACGTTCATGAACAGGTTGACGTTGGCGACGATCTCGGATGGACCGAGGCCCCAGCAGGCGAGTTCGGCGATAAAGTTGTCGCGGCAATTGGGCGTGTCCCTGACGCCGTAGCGCACGAAGTTGGCGTGCGCGCTGCAGCAGCCGGCGAGCGTGTCGTGGCGTCCGCAGGTATCCTCGGTCACCGTCATCAGCACGCGGGCGTGATCGGAATACAGTTTGGTGCCGGTGCCGATGTAGATGTTGCCGTTGATCTTCACCGTGTTCGCGGCGTTGTAGCGGTCCAGCGGCAGGTCGGCCGAATAGCACAGGAAGTCCACCGCCTGCCGCCCCTCCCTGTCGACGATGCGCAGCCGCTGGCCGCGTTCGATGCGGTGCGACCAGCGCCCGCCGGGCGCCACGATGTCATGACGGATCGTTTTGCTGCCTGATGGGTTCATGGCGATGCGGTCTCCAGGACGGGCGATCGGGGGAGCGTCCGGCGCGCACGATACACCGGCTTGACGCGACGGACGCATGGGTTTGCGGAGGCAAATTCCGTGCAAGCCGCGGCGGGGCCTGCGGATGCCGGCAGCGCCGGGAGCATCCTGCCGCTCGTCATCGTCCGCGCGAGCGAATCCGTTGCAACATGTGCCCAGCATTGCGGCATTTGCCATGCGGTTGATCGGGGATTCGCCGCCAACCCCCGGGAATGCGCGAAATCGTCTCGGCTTCCCGACATGGCACAGCGATTGCGGATCGAACCGCCGACCTTGCGGCCGCAAGGTCTCATTCGAGCAATTGTGGAGCCGATCCAATGCTTCAGACTCGCCGGACCCTCCTGCTGGGCGCCGCCGGCCTTGCCGCTGCGGGCCTGACCGTGCCGCGCCGCGCAGCGGCGGCGACGATGGATGAGATCAAGAAGCGCGGCTTCATCACCGTCGCCACCGAGGACGATTACGAGCCCTTCGAATTCGTCAAGGACGGCAAGCCGACTGGCTACGATCAGGACCTGCTGGAGGCGATGAAGAAGAAGGTGGGCTTTGCGATCCACCAGGAAATCATCCCCTGGACGGGAATCCTGCCGGGTGTGACCACGGGCAAGTACGACGCCGCCGTGACCGCCATTCTGGTGACCGCCGAGCGGATGAAGACATTGGATTTCGCGATGCCGGTCGCCGAGTCGGTAGACTACTATCTCAAGCGCAAGGGCGACGCGAAGATCAAGGGCATCAAGGACCTGTCCGGCAAGTCCCTGGGCGTGGAGGCCGGCAGCGCGATGCTGAAGCTGCTGCCCCAGCTCGCCGACATGCTCAAGGCAACCGGCGGCTCCCTCGGCAAGGTGGTGCAGTACCAGGGCTATCCCGAGGCGTATCAGGACCTCGCTGTTGGGCGCCTCGACTACGTGGTGAACACCAAGCTGAGCCTGGATTCGATCGTCGCCGCCAAGCCCGACGTGTTCGAGGTGGGGCAGGCAGTCTCCCAGCCGACCTACATCGCCTGGGCGGTCGCCAAGGGAAATACCGGCTTGCTCGCCGTGTTCAACGACTTCCTCGCGGCCGCCAAGAAGGATGGGTCGATGTACGCGCTGCAGAAGACCTATTTCAACACGACGTTCGAGGACCTGCCCGACCATCCCGTCGCGAATGTCTGAGGTTGCCCGGGGCGGACTCTGATTTGCGGCAGTCGGGACGATGAGCGCGGCCGGCCTGCTGACGCTGGCAGCGGG